>CAMYVI010000027.1 GCA_947302185.1 uncultured Lachnospiraceae bacterium | reverse complement strand
GAGAAAAAGCGGGAACTGTCTCTGACGGATGTCGTTGTAAATGTGGGGGATATTCAGGAAAAGTATCTCTCGTTGAAAATCAGGGACAAGCAGATCGATCGGACTACGATGAATAACTCTTTGAGGCTTTTCAGGAGATTTAATCTGGTTGAACTTCTCGACCGGGATCTGACTCAGGAAGATGCAAGAATCCTGATATATGATTCTATAGTGATGGCTGTGCGTGCGGATGATATCAGGGCAGTTTCAGAGATGATTCAGCGATACAGAAAGGGCTGTGACGAAAACAATGAAGAGGCTAAGGAAGATACGGCTGATCAACTGGCACCGATTTGAAAATGAGACGATCGATGTAGCCGATTCCGTGCTCATATCGGGAGAGAACGGAGCGGGAAAATCGACAATATTGGATGCTGTGCAATTTGTCGTGACCGGTTCGAAAGCCAATTTCAATAAGGCTGCTCATGAAAAGGGAAAGCGGACGCTGAACACGTATATCCGATGTAAAACCGGACGCGAAGACCGGCCTTATGAGCGAACCGGTGAACTGTCTGCACATATAGCACTGGAGTTTTATGATGACGCGAAGAAGAAGCCGTTTATTATCGGAACCGTGATGGATTCCGCTTCCGTGGAAAAGGAGCCGAATGTCATCTGGTATCAGATTGAGAATCGGGAGCTGTCGGACAATCTGTTCCTTTCGGGAAAGCAGGTCAAGAGCATTTCTGTCTTTCGCGCGACAAACAAGGGAATACGGACCATTGCACCGACGATCCGTGAAGCTCAGAAGATGATCCTGTCCAGATTCGGGAGAATTGAGTCAAAGTTCTTTGCACTCATTCCCAAGGCTCTGGCTTTCAAACCGATCCATGATATCAAGGATTTCGTGTACTCTTATGTGCTTGACGAAAAAGAAGTTAATATCGATATCCTTCGGGAGAATGTCCGAAGCTATCAGGACCTCATGAAAATGCTGGAGGATGTCAAGAATCGAATCAGCCAGCTTGAAGCCATCTCGGGGAAAGAGCAGAGTGTCGAAAACTGTATCCGAAGAGACCGGATGCAGGAATATTTTATCGCCCGTGCCGATCTGGACATCACAAGGGGAAATATCAGTTCTCTGAAGAGGGAGGTTTCAAGAACGGAAGCCGGTCGGGAGAAGCTTCTGAAAGACCAGAATAATCTGAGGAGTGAAATTGATGATAAGGAAGAATTGCTGAGAAATCTGGATCTTGAACTGAACAGTGATATCGGTTATCAGGCTTTTCGGGATCTGGAGAAGCAGGAAAGACACCTGAAAGAACTTCTGGCAGATGACAGGAGGGGAGTCGACAGTCTGAAAAAGTCCGTGAGGAATGCTCTTGAAAATATCAGTCAGCTGCTGAACCGAAAGAACATGTACACCGACTCGGAGAGAGGAAAGCCGGATGACAGTCTCTATGAGTACAGCAGAAATCTGGAAACAGTATGGGACGCAGATGACACGACAGCTTTAAGCAACAGTCTTGAAGATGTGCTTGCATATAAGAAAGATTTTCACGGGCAGGTCGTCGGCCGAATGGCCGGCATACAGATCGAATTAAAAAATAATGAAGACAAACGGGTCGAAGCGGAAGCTCAAATCAGGGAACTTGAGGCGAAGAGACTGGTATACCCGGATGCGGTTCGGCTTCTGCAGAGTGAGATCCGTTCGGAATTCAGAAAAGTAGGCAGGTCTTCGATCGTCCGGATCCTGTGCGAGTTACTGAGCATTACCGATGCTTCCTGGCAGAATGCGGTGGAAGGCTATCTGAACACGCAGAGATTTCATCTGCTGGTCAGTCCCGGTGATTTTGATCTTGCCCTTTCGGTGTATGACAGACTTCGCCGCGAAAAGAAAGTGTTCGGGGTCGGGCTTATCAATGCTGCGAAACTGGAGCCTTACGATACAGCACCGGAAGGTTCGCTGGCGGAAGTCGTGACTTCGGGCAATGTTCATGCAAGAAGATATATCAATATGCTGCTCGGGAAGGTTCATCGATGTGATTCCTATCAGGAACTGAAAAAGTATAATGTGTCGATAACGCGTGAGTGTATGCGCTATCAGAATCATGTTGTCAGCGCAATCAGACCGGAAATATACAGAACGCCGTATATCGGAGCGGAAGCTTATAAAATCCAGCTGGAGATGAAGAGGGAAGAACTCAAACAGCTCCGGTCGTCTATTCACGGAATGGAGGAGGAGATACGCAGTCTGAAATCGTATATTCCGCTTCTTGACACGGACTACGATATTCAGATCAAATACGGACTCTCCGCACTTGAAAATCAGAGAAAGCATAAAACAGAACTTGAGAAATGCAAGGAAA
This sequence comes from uncultured Lachnospiraceae bacterium, assembly GCA_947302185.1. The sequence goes on along the minus strand of CAMYVI010000027.1, from coordinate 13,579 downwards.
ATATGCGCGACCTTGAAGTGAATCAGAATGTTCTTCAAAAGAGAATCCGGCTCGAAGCCATGAAGAAGGAGAAGCAGAGACTTGATGAAAAGAACATGGAACTGAGCAAACGCATCGGAAGCTGCGAACAGAAAATCGATGATCTGAAATCACGGATCAGAGAAGCGGGGACAGAATTTGACAAAAAGTCCGAAGCCGCCCGTGAGCTTTTTACAAAATTAGGAGATACTGCCGAGACATGTGAGCGTGATTATTCGGAACGGTCGAAAAATACAGATCCTTATCAGTTCAAGGCCAATTATGAGAAAAACCGTAAAGCCAATCAGACGATTCGTGAGAAGGCAGAGGAAGAGATGATAAGGCTTATGCGTGTCTATAAGGCGGAGCATGATTTCGGCGCTCCGGAATCACTCGCAGGTTATCCGGATTTCCTGGCGGAATATGACAAGCTGAAAAATTCGCAGCTTCTTGAATATGAAGATAAGGTCTACCGCGCAAGAAGCGCGGCTGAGGAGGAATTCAGGGAGCAGTTCCTATCCAGGCTTCAGGAGAATATCCGCCAGGCTCAAAACGAATTCAAGGATCTCAACAAGTCTCTGAAGGAAATCCATTTCTCGAGGGAACAGTATGAGTTTCAGTATTTTCCGAGAAAAGAGCATAAGAAGTATTACAGTATGATCATGGATGACTTCAATGTGATAGAAGGAAATTCCATCTTCAGCGGTGTTTTTAATGAGACGCACAGGGAAGTGATTGAGGAGCTGTTCGAAAAACTGACACTTGACGATGAGCAGAGTGCGAAGACCCTTCAGGAATACACGGACTATCGGACTTATATGGATTACGATATCAGGATCACATCGGACGACGGCACCTATATGTATTACTCCAAAGTCAGCCGGGAGAAGAGCGGCGGCGAGACGCAGACGCCGTTCTATATAACGATTGCCGCATCGTTCATGCAGCTCTATAAAGGGGCTATCGGCGGTGATTCTGTCGGACTGGTCATGATGGATGAGGCGTTCAATAATATGGATGACGCCCGCATTGACGGCGTCCTGTCGTTCATAAACAATTCGAATCTGCAACTGATCGTATCGGCTCCGCCGGAGAAGATTCAGTACATAGCTCCGTCAGTGGATCAGGTGCTGCTGGTCCTGCAGGATGGGGAGCACAGCTATGTGGAGGATTTTTCACGTGACAGTATATGATGATACAGGTGTATGAAGGCCTGTTTGGATGAGAAGAGACAGATGAGAAGGTACGACGACTATGTATTGGGGAAACTTCTGGATAAGTATGAACGCAGTACGGTGTCCAGAGGAGAAAATAAAAGGAATATAGCGATTGCGTATAAATTGAACGCAAAGGATATTCCGGAGTATTTTGATGAGAGCAGGATGGAGTATGAGAATGTCCACAGCCAGCTGCTGGAACTTGAAAATGCAGGAGTGATCACTCTGGTCTGGAAAAAGAGGCACGAAGGGCAGATCCTGGAAAAGTGCGTACTTGTGCAGGAAAATGTGAAGGAAGCTTACAAGAAGGCTCATCGCGTCCGAAAGAGTGATAAAGAAGCTGAACTGTTGAGGATGGTTGAGGGGTATGGAGAGCAGCTGCCTGCATTTGCAGAATGGATCAGGCAAAGACTGAGCCGGGGGTGTTCGGTGAAGCAGTATCTCGATATCGAACACCCGGATCATGCGGAAAGAATCTGTTATCTCGCATCCCGAATTTTGCAGAACCGGTCGGCACAGTTTCTCCGCCGGTTTTCGATTTCCTGCTTTAATGACTCAAAGATAGCTGAGCGCGACCTGTCTGCTGCGACAAGGATCATCGCGGATTTCGAATGCGGCGGAAGACTGCGCGGATTGTCTTCACAGGAGGTGCTGGAAGAATTCCTTATTTACAGGAATCCCTCCTGGATCATGATAAAAGGCGGACCGTGGACTGAAATGTTTCCCGGCGGTATCGGTATTACGGAAGAGGATGCTCTGAATGTGAACTGGGACAGAAAGCGTAATGTGACCCGGGTGCTTACGATTGAGAATCTTACTACATTCCACCAGTGGAAGATAAATTGTTCCGGAGGGGAAGACCCGGCAACGTATGAAGAAACGCTTGTCATTTACCTTGGCGGATATGCGAACGGAATCAAGCGGGAATTTCTAAGGCACATTCATGAAGCTTACCCGGCTGCAGAATTCATGCATTACGGCGACATCGACTGCGGGGGATTCCGTATCTGGAAGACACTGTCTGAAGGAACCGGTCTCATAATAGAACCATATCGGATGGATCTTGAGACTTACAGGAAGTACCGTGAATCCGGAAGGGAGCTGACGGAGCACGACAGGATCTTATTGAAAGAGATGACGGAGGATCCTTTTTACTGCGGACAAAAGGAGCTTTTCAGGGAGATGTTGGAGACAGGGGTAAAGTTGGAACAGGAGGCAATCGGATAGCGGTAAATTCACAAAAAAAAAATGTTAGCACTTGCTCTTGACGAGTGCTAAATTAAGTGTTATATTACATATAGAACAAAGGAGACGGGAAAACAGAGGAGATCTCCGGAGTTCATAAATCAGTTAAATATAACATTTAAATAGAGGAGGTTTTATTATGTTAATGCCCAGTATTTTCAGAACAAACGTATTTGATGACTTTTTCGAGGATCCGTTCAAAGATTTCGCAAGAGTTCCGGCTCGTCCGCAGAATGAACTGATGCGCACAGATGTCAAGGAACTGGATAATGGATTTGAACTTTCCATCGCTCTTCCGGGCGTTAAGAAGGAAGACATTACAGCGGAGATCAACGATGGATACCTTACAATCAGCGCAACAACTTCTACCGATAAGGATGAGAAGAATGCAGACGGCAAGTATATCCGCAGAGAGAGATTCTACGGATCAGCCAAGAGAAGCTTCTATGTCGGTGAGGACATCACAGAGGAAGACATTAAAGCTAAGTATGAGGACGGTATCCTGACACTCGACATCCCGAAGAAGGAAGCAAAACCGGTCGTCGAGGAAAAGAAATACATCAACATTCAGTAATGAATAATGATTATCGGATTCACAAGCGGTTCCGATAACAAAGGATGCTGAAGTATGAGGCCGTGTCTCGCTTTTGATTCATGATGAAGCAAGAGATGCATCGGGACCGGAAACGGGATGGGCTGATCGAGAGACGGAGTGTGCATTTGCCTTCCGAATCGCGAGATTGTACTCACGATGAAGACGAATGTTACCTTGCGCGAGTATCATAGACTTACGTCACGAGTATTGCGCGATGAAGAATAAATTGCATTGAGGGATTATGAAGACATCCCCCATATGACCGGGCTGCATATCCGATGGGGTGTGCAGCCTGTTTTTCATAGATTTGGGCGATTATAATTTGAGGAGGATTGTTTATGGCAGCAAAGAGAGATTATTACAAGGTTCTGGGCGTTGACCGGAACGCTGATGATGCCGCCCTCAAAAAAGCATACCGGAAACTGGCCAAGAAGTATCATCCTGACAGCAATAAGGATAATCCGAATGCGGAAGAGAAATTTAAAGAGGCTTCGGAGGCCTATGCTGTCCTGAGCGATAAAGAAAAGAGAAAAATGTATGACCAATTCGGCCATGCGGCATTTGACGGCAGCATGGGAAGCGGCGGATACGGCGGAAGTGCCGGATGGTCTCCGTTTGGAGGTGAGGGCTGGAACGGTGGCAGAAGTGCTGACGGAACCCGGTACTGGAGTTATACCTCCACCGGCGGCGGTTCCGGAATGGATGTCGATATTGATGATCTTCTCAACAGGGCTTTCGGCAGCCGCGGTGCATTCAACAGCCGGTCAGGGGGTTCGAGAGGAACATCGGGATACGGCTCATACGACAATTCCTATGGTTCATACAGGGGGTTCGCCGGACAGAGAGGATATGGCGGATCTGCAGGCGGAGCATCGACCGGACAGGGTGACGGAGATGTTAACGCGACTGTCAGTATTCCGTATGATGTGGCGGTGCTTGGCGGGGAAGTCGATCTGCAGACATCTTCGGGAAAGCTTCGCTGTAAGATAAAACAGGGAACTCAGCCGGGGTCAAAGCTGAGGTTCAGGGGAAAAGGAAGACCTAAGAAGGTTAACCCGAATGAGCACGGAGATCTTTATGTGACGATTCAGATCAAAGTACCGCAGAAAATCAGCGAGGAGGCGAAGCAGAAGCTCAAGGAGTACGCACGCCTTGTGAGATGAGGCTTCGCAGTGAAATTACAATATAACAGCGGCAACAATACTGATTCCGGGAAGGAAGAGTATTGATTGCCGCTTATTCTGTTCATCTTAAGAAATATACTGAGTAATCAGCTTTTTTTGAAAACAGTTTTTATTTTTCATTGACTTTCGCAGCCACGAACCTTCCGTCTTTGTCTTTTTCTATCCTGATAACGAACGGGAAGATGTCCACTTTAATTGAGCAATAGAAGTCGGCTTCGGGAAAGATGTGCTGTCTGGTCTCATCGAAGAAATGCTCTCCTCCATTGTGTTTCAGCTCTTCAGCCGCAGCAGTAACGGCAAATGGTTCATCTTTCAGGATACTTCGGATATATTCTGCACATAGTACATCTTCATTTGCCCGTCTTATGCCTGAATTTCCCATGGCGACGAGCGAGACGATCTCCGGATTTTCGCTTCGGATGTACTCGGCAACGGCGCGTGCATTTGTCAGACTTCCCGTTATGATTTCGTCGGCACCGGCAGCATTGATTATGCCCTGCGTTCCTGCGCTTGTCGAGTGAATGATTGTTTTGCCGGTGAAGTCCGTATTTTCGATGGCGCTGGGAGAGTTGCCGTAATCGCAGCCGTCGACTTTTGCACCGCCGCGCTCGCCGAAGAGGAGCCAGTCGGGGTGCTGTTCTTTCAGGGAAAATGCCTCGGCCATCTCTCCGACGGGGTAAATCTTTTCTGCTCCCCGGGCAAAGAGGTAGGTTTCGAGGGTGAATGCGCGGAAGACGTCGATGATGACCGTTAATCCTTCTGCCTTTTTTGCTCCGTCGATTAATTCAAGTATTTTGATATTCATGTAAGTCTCCCTTACCAGTCGGAATCCCAGTCTGTGTCTCCGGCATCCCAGGTGTCAAAATCATAATCGTAGTCATCGTTATCATCATTATCATCATTATTATTTTTATCTTCGAGATATTCCTTGTAGTAGGGAGTATCCTCAAAGTCCGAAGCCCCGTAGGACTGAGAATATGTGCTGCCCAGATAGTAGTCGTCGATGCTTTCTTCGGGTATGACTGAGCTGACCCAGCCGTCATCATACAGATACCAGCTGTTGGAGAGGCAATAGTATATCGTGTCTCCGACCTGATAGTAGCCCTGCCAGTGACTTGGGAACAATACCTGCAGAAAGAGAAACGCGGCCAGGCCGAACACAAAGATCGAGAGAGCAGCATGACCTTTTATGAAACTTACAATGCGGGATAGAAAAGACACGGGCGTTCCCGTAAAGAGCTTCGGTTCTTCCGGTTCAAGGGAGCGGTAAGCGGACTCTTCATAAGGGTTAGAGTACCTGTCTTTACGAAGCCTTATCTCATCGCCGATTTTGTCCCAGATTTCCTGGGCTGCCCGCGCTTCATCGGATCCGGCGTAGCGGATGGCGCGCTCACCGTTCGCCTTATTTTTGTATACGATCCAGTCTCCGGTTTTTTCATCCTGATAGACGCCGAAACATTTCGGTTCTTTCATGTCCCTGCCGATAAAGAAGCGCATTTTTTCGAGGGGCATGTTTTTTTCGGCACATTTTTGTTTTAGCTCTTCTATAGAATTTACTTTGCTCATAGGGATCTCCTTCGAGGGTTGAGTTATCTTTCTTAGAATAGCATATTTTTCGGAAAATGTGGACGATTCTTTGCAACGGAAGTCTATATACAGGCATAGACAAAGATAATCAGACCCGGTGCCTGAATCCATTGAAGTGAGAATCAAGCTGTGCTAAGGTAGAAGGACAGATAGAGACGATAGAAAGAACAGATAGAGACGATAGAAAGAACAGATAGAAATGATTCCGTATGTATTATGAAAGAGGGGCTCAACATGCAGATAAAGCCGACTGACGAACTCAATGAAATCCTTGAGAACACAAAACCGAACCAGCTGGACAAGTATTTTAAAGACAATCGGAAATATATGACTGATGCGCCGAAATCTTTTTATTATTATGTGAAGGATGTTTTATATGAGAAAAGAATCAAATTGAAGGATGTATATATAGCGGCTGATGTCGGCGAATCGTATGGAAGCAAGATCATCACGATGGAGAAGCACACCACTAAACGGGATCTCATCATTCGTTTCTGTATAGCAGGGCACTTTGACTGGAATCAGACGGACAGAGCCCTCAAGCTTTATGGGTTTAATGAATTGTATGCGAAGAACACGAGAGATGCATGTCTGATTGTGGCAATTAATAACCGGATTTTCGATCTGGACAAAGTAAATGCAATGCTGGTTGAAAAAGGGCTCAAGCCGCTTGAAAAGTAATAGAAGTCATAAAGAGTAGTTCTTTACTGCTGATCACAGAATTCTAGTGGATATCAGTTATTTCCTGAGGTATCATATTTCTGAAACGATACTTTTACAGCTATACTCGGAGGAAATGATGTTCAGAACAAAGGATATTTTCTCTAATCATAGAGCAGAGAAAAATATGCCGGACGAAGAATATGAATACTGCCCGCGCTGTGATGCTAACCTGACACTTCAGAAGGGGTATAACAATTTGCTTCCATACTGGATCTGCCTCGGGTGTGGCGAGATGCTGATCAATCCGGATGTGGATTCCGATGTGGCGTGGATCTGTGACAAATGCGGTACTATGCTCAACATTCAGTCCGGATTTCATGAAGGGTGCGGAGAATGGAAGTGTGCAGAGTGCGGATTTGTCAATAAAATCGATGAGAGCGTGCTTTACGATTCTGAAGACGAGTATGAAGCAGATCTGAGAAATCCTTTCCGGGGATTATCGGATGAAGATGCGCTGGAGCTTTCTCTCTATGAGGAAGTGGAACCGGTGGCGGATACGGAGAATGTGACACTTGTGCGCCATCGGGAGACCGGGCGTTATTATATCAGGAAACTTCTGACGGTCTATAATAAAAGCGTATATAGTTATCTGATAGAGAGACCGATTGCCCACATGCCGGGTATAGTGGCTATGTATGAGGGCAGCAATTGCCTGATTGTCATTGAGGAATATATAAACGGCATGACCGTAGCGGATATGCTTGATAACGGACCGCTCGAAGAAGGGACTGCCGTTTATATTGCGCAAAGAGTGTGCAGGGTTCTGCATGAGCTGCATACTCTTCCGAGACCGATTATACACAGGGATGTGAAGCCTCAAAATATAATTGTGACACGTGAAGGCGAGGTCTGTCTGCTCGATATGAATGTGGCAAAGTGGTATGATCCGGAGCAGACGGATGATACACAGTACATGGGAACAATGTTCTATGCAGCGCCGGAACAGGTCGGCTACGGGCTTACGGCTTCTTCCGCTAAATCAGATGTCTATGCAGTAGGTATTCTTCTGAATGTCATGGTCACAGGGAAGTTTCCGAAGGAGCAGAGGGCTCCGGACAGAATCTGGAAGGTAGTTGAGCACTGTATCAATTTGAATGCGGAGGAGCGGTATACGGATGAGGAACTGATACAGGTTCTTGTCGAATTGTTGTGAATAATGAGTAAATCCCCACCATTTCGGTGGGGGTATTTTTTTATACTGACTGATATGATTAACGGCAGTAAGGTACATGTTTACGTTGCGCAATCAAAAAGTGATTTGATATTTACGCTATCGGTCTCTAACATAAGAGAGAGTTGCGACGATAACAATATGTGAAGGAGAGTGTTATGATTTATTGCAGTAATTGCGGAACCGAACTTCCTGACGGAACTAAATACTGTACCAATTGCGGTACACCGGTTGGAAATGCAGACTTTCAGGGTGGAACTTCCGGTAATGAAAATTATGGTTCGAATCGGGAGGAGTCATACTTGCAGCAGAATGTTTCAGATGAATCTCAGTCTCATGACAGCTATGAAACGGTTGATAGTAATCAGAGCCGGAGTACGCCACAGAATGAAACAATGTATCAGGAGCATATAGCGGCGTCAAATCCGGCGGAGAGTTCGTTAGTTACAAAAATTGACAGGCTGGAGGGCGTTGCGGGGATTGTGCTTGCTGTTCTTGCATTTGTCTCGTTTGCTATTAATATGCCGTTTTTCAGGATTATCGTATCTGCGGTAGTTGCAGCTGCATGCATTTTCTGTCTTTCAAGGAAGTACAGACATAAGAAAACAACGATTGTAGCTCTGGTCCTGGCGACATTGTGCCTTGCCGGCGGTGTTTCTGAGGCCGGCAGGTCGGGTCTGTTCATAAATTCAGGAAGGCAGAAATCAGAATCAGGTATTGGCGGAGGCGGAGATTCTGCAGGGAAGGCGGCCGAGCAGGTGACCCCGACTAATACTCCTGAGCCGACAAAAGCTCCGACGTCTACTCCGACACCGATTCCCACTCCGATTCCTACGGAACCACCTGCAGAAGAGAATGTTGCTGATACCGGGGCTGCAGGAGCCGGCGAAGCTGACGAAGCTACAGAAGGGACGGAAAATGAGGAAGACACGGGAGAGGAATCTACAGAAGTTACGCCTGAGCTGAAAGAGTTCCTGGACAGCTATGAGGCATTCATCGATAAATATGTGGAGTTCATGAAGAACTATGACTCAAATTCGGATAATGCAATAGCTATGTTAGGGGATTATCTCGAAATAATGAAGGAGCTGGCTGAGTTTGAGGAGGCTTTGGATCAGTACGATTCGGATGACATGTCCACTGCCGATGCTTTATATTATCTGGAGGTAACTACCAGGTGTTCACAGAAAATGCTGGCTGCGTTAGGATAAAGATTTTCTTGTGGGGTGGGAAGAACCTGCCCCTTTTTTGTATCATAGATGCCGGTGCTTGACGGATTGTTGTGAAAAATGGATGAGGACAGTTCGTGAGCGTTAGCATTTTCCATTTTATTCTTCATCGCGCAATACTCGTGACTTCAGTCGTGAGATACGCGCGCAAGATGACATTCGTCTTCATCGTGAGTACAATCTCGCGATGAAGAATAAACGCCTCCGGCGGATCGCAGACATGCGCAGTGGAAGGCGCTTACGCGCCGCGCATGTCGCGTCAAGAACGCCGAGGCGTTCTTGAATTCTGATTCATATGATTTTATGTTAGAATAGAGCCAGCATAATCGGCAGTCCAGCCGAAAATTCAGGAGGATCTGACATGGAAACAAAACTTTGCAGATATGCGCTCGGAAAGGTCAGAAAAGAGTTCTGTGTTACAGAAAATGAAATCGGCTCCGACCGGCATCTCAGCCGCTTAGGCATGAATTTTGCCACGCACAGCTATGAAATCGAGGATATCGGGCACTTTTGCGTCATGACAATGAAGGCTTTCGCCGGGGTAATGGCCATGGAGACCATCGTGATCAGTCCGGTAGAGCGGGACCTGCCGCTTTTTAATATCGACCGGGTTTCTGCATTTGGCAAAGATACCTTGCTGATCGAGATTTACGATACACAGCTTACGCCGCTTGATGCGGAGATTCAGGAGCGGTTTCGAGCGCTGCTTGAGCGGGACAGCGCGGTGTCGGATGTTGAGAGCAAGCCGCACTGGTACGATGAGATCAGGTATCCGTTCAGTTACGGCAAAGCGGGTAAGGGATTATTGCAGCAGTTCGAGCGGGCTCAGAGAGATTATTTGGAAGAATTTATTGACGCGTTGAAGAATGCGCCGATGTGTGACCGGGATGCCAAATTGAAGAAGAATCGGGAGTTTGCGGAGAAGCTGGTCGAAAATGACGGGCCTGCAGTCAATATGATGCGCAGCCTGTTCGGCGAGGAGACTATGAAGAGGGTAGTGCTTAGCCATATGTATGGAGTAGACCCAGACGGGGACGGTTCTTGACAATCAAGAACCGTCCCCGTCTGGGCAGTATCAGCCCTTATATTCCAGGCAAAGCATGGTCAAATCATCGAACTGCTCCGCCTCGCCTACGAACTCGTCGACCGCTCTTCTCACCTCCGCGAGAATCTCCTGCGGCGAGCCGCCCGCATTGGCGTTCAGAGCATCGATCATCCGGTCTGTGCCGAACAGCTCATTATGGATGTTTGTCGCCTCAGGCACCCCGTCGGTATAGATAAATATCTTGTCGCCCGGTTTGAGCATTATCTCGTAGGACTGGTACCTTAGCCCTTCAAAACCTCCGAGTACGAATCCGGATTTATTGCGTATGAGCTCAAATTCATCGGAGCCGGACATGACCGCGGGATACTCATGCCCCGCGCTGGAACATGCCATCTTTCCGGTCTGCAGATTCAGTATGCCGATCCAGGCAGTTACGAACATGTCCATCTTATTCTCCGCACAGAGAGCTTCATTGGTCTGAGTCAGAACATCACTGACCGGACTTCCCAACATGGCGCAGTTCTGGAGAATCGTCTTGGAAATCATCATGAACAGAGCAGCGGGTACGCCTTTTCCGCTGACGTCGGCAATCACTATGCCTAGATGATTTTCATCCACAAGGAAGAAATCGTAGAAATCGCCGCCTACCTCGCGCGCCGGATCCATCGCTGCGTAAATATCGAATTCTTTTCTGTCCGGATAGGGCGGGAAAATGGAAGGCAGCATACTCTCCTGAATCTGAGTCGCCATGGAAAGCTCGGTGTTGATACGTTCCTTCTCCGTCCCAGTTCAGGAATTTTGTCAATTCCTCCTTTGACACTTCTTCCCACTCACCGAGAGATAAGCGTGTTTCATCATTTCTGAAAAAAGCTTCCCGCATATCTATTATACCGTCAATGAGGCTGATAGTAAAATAGAAGCAGGAAGCTTTTGGTCTTGTTTCTCATCCATTGATTTCACGTGCGGAAATTATTAGATGGATGCGAAATATCATTTCTTTATTCATAACGCTCATCAATTACGCGCTTTGATTTCTTTTCGCTTCTCGGAAGCAGACCGTTCTCGACGATCTTGACGATAGGCGTAAAGCCGATTTTGCTCTTGACCGCGTGAGCCATTCTGTTACCCAACTGTGCGAAGTCGACGCTTCCGTCCACAGCCTCGACGTAGAGACGCATTGTGTCACGTCCGTCGAAGTGGGAGATACGGATCTGGTATTCGCTGGACGCCTCGTTCGGGAAAGAAGCGATGACCTCCTCAATCTGAGCCGGGAATACGTTGACGCCCTTGATTTTCATCATGTCATCGGTACGACCCTTGATGATGTCGATGAGTGGGTAGGAGCGGCCGCAGGTGCATTTGCCCGGAATGATACGGGAGAGATCGTGCGTGCGGTAGCGGATCAGCGGAGCACCCTCTTTAACGAGTGTTGTGATGACGATTTCGCCCCACTCACCGTCCGGAAGGACCTTTCCTGTCTGCGGATCAATGATCTCGAGGTAGATATAGTCATCCCAGATGTGCATGTATTCGGTCTCTGAGCAGTTGATTCCGATGCCCGGTCCGTAGATTTCCGTCAGTCCGTAGATATCGTAGAGTTCGATACCGAGTATGCCCTGAATTCTGTCACGCATCGCCTTGCCCCAGCGCTCGGAGCCGATGACGCCTTTCTTTAGATGAATCTTGTTCTTGATCCCGCGCTTCTCGATTTCTTCCGCCAGAAGGAGGGCGTAGGACGAAGTGGAGCAGAGAACGGTGGACTTCATATCCATCATCATCTGCAGCTGCTTTTCAGTGTTGCCGGGTCCCATCGGGATGACCATGGCTCCGAGCTTTTCGGCACCGTTCTGGAAACCGATACCGGCGGTCCAGAGACCGTAACCCGGTGTGATGTGAATGCGGTCCTGATTGGTGATGCCGGCAGTCTCATAGCAACGCTTGAACATCTCGCCCCAGTCGTCTACGTCTTTGGCAGTGTAGGGGATGATGACCGGAAGGCCTGTGGTGCCTGAGGATGAGTGGATGCGAACGATTTCTTCCTCGGGAGCGGTCATGAGACCGAGCGGATAGGCGTCGCGGAGGTCGTTCTTCTCTGAGAACGGGAGGTTCTCGAAGTCCTCTACCGAGTCGACATGGGTGATGCCGGCCTCGGCGAGTTTCTTGCCGTAGAAGCTGCCTGCGCTTATGAGTGCGTTGATACGGTCGTTGACCTGTGCGAGTTGCTTTTCTGATATTTGCATAGGGTTTATCGGAATCCGGGGATTCCACTCCTTTCTATAGAATTCTGTTGATGTTTATTCTTCTTATTCCTGATTGCATTCTTGATGACATCGGTAAATCAGCCCACATACTCAAAAGCTAGCGTATTGAGCTCCAAAAACTTCGGCTTTATCACCCTCGGCATTGCCTCCAGTATGTCTGCCTCCGTCAGTCCCAGCGCTCCCGTGCGGACCGCTGCGCCGAGCAGAACCACGTTGAGGCAGCGGGGATTCCCGAGCTCCGCAATAGCTTTCGTACCGTCAACGATGAGAAGATGATCTTCCGGGATAACAGACTTCAGATAATTGATCATCTCACTTCCGCCGTAAGTCGAGCCAAGCAGAGTGGCTGTTGTCGGCTTGACCGCGCGCAGATTTGTGATGACATAGCCGCCTTTTTTGAGGAACGGCAGCATGCGGACCGTCTCGCCCGGCTCGAATCCGAGGATGATGTCAGCCTGACCTGTGCCGATCATCGGGGCATACATCTCTTCCTCATCGCTGATCCGAATGTTACTGAAGACGTTCCCTCCGCGCTGCGCCATGCCGATGGTTTCGGCACTCATAACTTTCATTCCCTTTTCCATGGCGGAGGCCGCAATGAGCTTGGAGGCGAGGACGGTACCCTGACCGCCAACGCCGCAGAGTATGATGTTCTTATTCATTCAATCCACCTCCGATCGCACCCGTCGGGCAAATCTGTGAACACAGCGTGCAGCCCGTGCAGAGGGAATCATCTATCTGCACATTGCCGTCCGTAATCACGATGCCGGGGCAGCCGATTTCGCGGATGCAGCGTTTACATTTGATACATTTTTTCTGATCAATTGTAAGCGGTGCATTCGGTTTGACGATTGCGACGCAGGGCGATTTGAAAATAATCGCTTTAACTCCCGGTTCCGCCACCGCATGCTTGACGGTCATGATTGCCTTGGTGAGGTCAAGCGGATTGACTGTTTCGACAAATTTGAGTCCGATTCCTCTCAGGACCTGCTCAATGTTGATCTTAGCGACCACATCGCCCATCATGGTGCGGCCTGTTCCGGGATGCGGCTGATGGCCGGTCATGGCGGTCGTTGAGTTGTCGAGAATGACCACAGTCATTTCCGACTGATTATAAACTGCATTGACGATTCCCGTGATTGCCGAGGCGAAGAATGTGGAGTCGCCTACAAATGCAAATGCACTTGTATCCGGCTCTATATGTTTCACGCCCTGAGCAATGTTGATGCCTGCACCCATGCAGAGGCAGGTATCGCACATGTCGAGCGGCATCGCGTTGCCGAGTGTGTAGCAGCCGATATCGC
>CAMYVI010000026.1 GCA_947302185.1 uncultured Lachnospiraceae bacterium | reverse complement strand
AGCATGCCGCCCGGTTCTACATTTGCTTCAAAAATTGTCACATCATAACCGAGAGCGGACAGGAAATGTCCTGCGGAAAGACCTGCAGGGCCTGCACCGATCACAGCTACTCTCTCATCATGAAGATGCGGGTATTTCGGGCGGGAGTAGGGAACATTTTCATCCAAATAACGCTTGATACCGCGGATAGCCATCGGGTCATCTACGAGTACGCCGCGTTTGCAGACCTGCTCGCACGGATGATGGCAGATATGCGCGCACACTGACGGGAGCGGATTTTTCTCCCAGATAATGCGGTACGCGTCTTCTTCTTTGCCGTTACGGGCGAGTCCGATATAACCCTGCGGGCTGATTCCGAGCGGGCATGCTGTCGTACATGACTGTTTTGTGACGAACGCATCTATATCGGCAAGGCGCATGACCGGCTGGTCAGTACACTCCGGACATACGCGGCAAATCCAGCGCTGTGCTTCAGAAATCGCGTCTACAGGACAACTTTCCCGGCAAACACCGCAGTTCACACACTTGGACGTATTGATTGCCGCAACACTGCCGCGCTCAAGTGAGTACTCCGGGGCTCCTTCCTGATTTATCTTGATAGTGCCCATATATAAAATCCTCCTGTTTTCATACAGTGACTGCCGTATTTCCGGCTGCGGCAGCCATTCTTCTCCTCTGATCCGGCGTCCCGGAATCCGAGGCAGTTATTTACCGTATAGTATACGTGTATACTTTATACGGTTATTATTGATCTTTTTGGTAATACTAGTCAATGCTAACACCCTATCAAGACAATATTTTATTCATTTTTCATAACAGGGTATCCGACAGGGACGGTTCTTGACCGTTAAGAACCGTCCCCAACGGTGAAGAACCGTCCCTGTCGGTTGAGAACAGCCCTGAATCCGCAAAAAAAAGAAGCTGCCGCGATTTCTCGCGACAGTTCCCTCGTCGATGCCTCACCACAATCACTCACTTTTCCCCGGAAGCCAGGCTAAGCATCTCCATATATTCCTCTTTCACCTCAGGAGGCCCCTCTATCTGCACTCCTCCGGCGAATTGGAACACCCATCCGTAAAACGTTCGACTGGTATCTACGGCAAACGAAGCCGTAAAGTGCTCATCTCCGTCCAACTCTGTCTCTATGTCCTCCCCGTAGCGGTCAATAACGTTTTTCATATAGCGATTCTCACACCGTATCGTGACATCCCGCTCCGGACCGGAATACATCTTAATCATCTTCCGACTGTATTCAGCCGGATTAAATCCCTCATTTATCCTGGCATCTTCATCCAAGATCACAGGCAATGTCATCCGGTCTATTCGAAACGCCACGATATCCTGATGCTTTTCACTGAAAGCCGGCATATAGTACCGGTCATCGTTCCAGATGAATGCATACGGACTTGCAATATAGACTTCACCGTCATGCGCCAGCACCTTCTCCTTAGTAGGAAGATAATCTATGTACTGAAAACTGATCTTCTTTTTCGCATCAATCGCTCTGCTCACCACATCAATTATCAGCATGCTCTTATCACCCGATATTTTCAGCCGGTCTGCAGTATACATTTTAGCCGTGATCGGCAGCTTCTTAGCCCGGCTTGTCAGCCTCGAGAGCTTGTCGATAAGCTCATCACTCTTAACTGCGCTGATAAACCGGGATGAAGATACGGCATCCGCCAGCATTCGGAGCTCCGGTACTTCAAATATCCGATCTTCGATATAATATGACTTAAATCTTCCCGACCTTCCTTCCAGGATCTCATATCCCGCAAGGATCAAAGAGTCAATATCATCCTTAAGCGTTTTTCGTGACGCATTGAATCCACGAGCCTTGAGGAACGCAACGATTTCAGGTACTGAAATCGCACAGTCGGCATCGGAATAATCCATCAGATGCTTCAAAAGTAACAGAACACGCAGTTTAGCCTCAGCCATCTGAATTCCTCCTGACATTTTTATGAAAAACAAGGAACTATTGATGAATAATTTATATATTTGTACATAATTTAGTATATAATCCTGCGAATTGTATTGCAACTATAAAAAATCAACATAAAATTGACGCGTAAATATTTACGCGCCAATCCTTAAAAACACAATTTTTCTTACGTTTTAACGTACCAATACACAGATTTACAAATATCACAAACGCCTCGGCTGGTGCAATGAACTCTTCGACATTCTGAAAGAGCACGAAATCGAAGGGACTGTACTTTTATATGATAATGTCGCCTAAAGTCGATTGCAAATTATTCAGTTCCAGACAGACGGCCAGTAAAACAGCCTGTCCATCAACGTATAATATGACAGGAACAGCATATTACCGAGTACCATTATGAAAGCAATCTTTTCCTCCGGTTTCCTGATTTTACTCTCGACCGGAAGATCCGCGATAACGATTCCGAGCAGCGGCAGGAACGGAATCAGGTAACGTGTCTGCACACCGTCGACGTCCGTACTTCCCACCGGAGTGTAACCGACATAAAGTGCGGATATTATGAGTGCGCACATCACGACCACCGTTATGAATGAGACCCAATGGAAAGCAGCGCGGCGGCGAGGGTTCTCCCAGTGATATTTGTCTGCCGCCAATACGCCTGCCAGAAGAATCACGCCGCTGAGAAGATACGCGATTCCGTTGAATTCTCCGAACATATAGATTCCGTAAAACTGGAGCAGGAACTGTCCGGTAAAATAATGAGCAAGTATCCGGAAAGCACCGTAAAAGTCTCCCAAAATAAATGCCATCTGGCCCGCTACATCCACATCGCCGTTTCTCATTTCGACAAACGGATACGTTTTCAGCATATATACCTGGTAAATCATGAGCAGGATTCCGAGCAGACCTCCCGACAAAATGAACCATTTCTTCATCCCGGGCTTCTCGAATCTCTCCTTCGGAATGAAGAAGACAAGGACAAAGAGCAGCGAGTATATCAGATACTTGATGGAAGCCACGAATACAAAGAGTACCAGTAATCCGGCAATCTGCGGAATTCCGATTTTCGATACCTGTTCGACCTTGGCAAAACCGCCGAGCTGTGCGGCGGAGAGCTGATCGTGGCTATTCGTTTGTTCCTTTCCGCCCGGGGCAGAACTTATCGCGGCAGATTCACTGTGTGCATTTTCTGCAGTTGCAGCTGTATTTGCATCAATATATCCGGTCTCAGTCATAACCGCATTCACACGCGCGCCCGGATCCTCAAATACATAGGAAAGCAGGATCGCAAGGAACAGGAACGTTGCGGAGATATGGACCGCATCCTGGCTGCATGCGCCGGCCAGATAAGTAGCGAGCGGAATCGTCGCCATGGTGAAAAAGACAATTTTGTAGTATTTCATCCTGCGGATCGCCAGGTAGGACAGTGCGATGTAGAACACGAGATCCGTAAGTCGTGCGAGCAGGACCACGAAGACGATCGGCAGTCGGAGCAATGTTCCGATTTTGATGCCGATTGCAGCTATCATATGATCAAATGGCAATACCGATGACATATAAGGCGTCGTGTACCATTCTTTCTCTGAGGAATAGGGAGCGCTGAGGATATCGGCATTTGCATAAAAATTGATCGGACTCAGCGTGACGACCAGAGAATCATCGAAGTTAGCCGGGAGATTGCCGCCGTAGCTGCCATTTTCATCAATACCGTCGTGCCAGTAACCCTCGCTTATTGCAAAGGACCGGAAGTAATGGGTATTCTCATCGAGGTAATTCCAGAACGGGTTGTAGACTGCAAAGAGAAGACCGATTACGACCGAAACGACCAGGAAATTGCGCGACGGGCTGTCGTTCAAAAGCAATACGACAAGATACGAAAGCAGGATCATGATCAGCCACTGGCCGTAATAGATTTTCTGGATCGTCCCGTCCCAGATGCCGGCGCGCATAACGACGGACATGCCGGAATCGGCACCGTTCAGCTTTGCCACAGGCTGACTGCTCGTGAGGCCTTTCTGATTCGGGAAGTAGCCGTATACTACGAAGCCGGGGCCGCTCGGCGGGCTGATGTTCGTGATTTCAAGCGTGTATTCGCTTACGCCGCTGAGATCTGTGTTCATTTCAATGTCGACGATGTTCCAGATTTCATAGGAGTCTTCGGCGAGGACCTTCTCCCCGACTATCTTGTCGTCGCCGGTCTTAACGCGAAAACGCAGCTGCTCGCCGCCGGCATCAACGCCGCCGACAAAACATTTGAGACGCATGAGACCGCCGCCGCTGATGGTGAAGGCCTGCTCGACGGTCTCGCCTCCGTTAACGGGGATTCCTCCGGCGTGCGATATGCCGAAATAGCGTGTGGCATATTTGTTCGTTTCATGCGGGTTGTGGATCAGGATGAGACCGACCCAGAATATCGTTAAAATGAGGCAAAGCACGGCTTTGCCTCTTATTCGTTCTGCCATAATGTCTCCTTCTTTGGGTCTTAAGGACAAAGTTCGCCTCTATTTTACCATGTATGAGGAGGAAGTTCGAGTGTTTTCACGGTTTGGGGGGCATAATCAGCCCTATAAGCCCAATCGGGGACGGTTCTTGACGATCAAGAACCGTCCCTTTTTACGTAAACGGAAGGAAATGCCGTCCCAGCCGCACCCCCTCAGCCTCCACACAACCACGATAATCCTCAATAACGCATTCCGGATCTACGCCCTCCGGAACCGGATTCCCCGCCAGATAAAGGCATGCCTGCATTCCCGCGTTTATCGGACCGAAATAATCCATTTTCGGCGTATCGCCGATAAAGAGGCAGTTTCTCATGAACCCGGAAATATCAGGCACTGTGGAAGCCGCAGCTTCATACTGCCCCGCCGCATCGTATCGCAGATAAGACTTGCGAGCGCACACCTCATAGAAAGCACGCTCGGGCTTCTCGATTCCGGTCTCCTCACTCAATGTAATTCGGTCGAAACAATCGGCAAGATCTATCTGCATCAGTTTCAGGTACTGAACATATGAGGTCATATTCGATCCCAGCGCAATGTCTGCTCCGGTCCTCTTCAGCGCAGTCAGCAGTTCTCTGATTCCGTCGCATACGACCATTCCTTCAAGGAAAGCCTGCCAGTAAACCTTTGCCATATTCAGTGCATGCGGAAAGACCGGCCAGCCATTCCGCTCGCAGATCACCTGACAGCGAATCAGTCTGTTGTGAGTAGCGCCGCACAGAAAACCGATCCTGTCGTTCTGAATATCCCAGCATTCCCGGATTTCCCGCTTAATGGTACCGGGATCCATCCCGAAATGCTCCCTTGTGTACTGCCCGAGAGCTTTGCAGGCAGCATCGTCAGCCACATTATAATTGTACAGCGTACCGTCGAGGTCAAATATGACAGCTTTAATGTCAGACATATGCATAACCTTTCTTGAATAAAGTGAAAATGCCGCCTGCCCCGCTCACCGCGAACACAGACGGCATATGATACCGGGTATTCTTCGTCAGAGAATCAAGAACGCCTCGGCGTTCTTGCCGCGCCGCGCATGGTGCGAAGCACCTTCCTTAATGCGCGGCTGCGATCCGCCGGAGGCTTTTAATCTCTGACGCGGGTTTGTATCCCATGTCAGAGACAAGTTTCATTTTGCGCATTCATCTCACGACTTAAGTCACGAGAATTCTTCGTCAGAGATTAAATTCCCTTTTCTGCAGCCCCTTCGTTAATCCATCATCGGGTTACGTGGCGAATCAGAGTTCCTCGCCATTTGTCTCAATTACCTTCTTATACCAGAAGAATGACTCTTTGCGCTCACGTGAGAGATCTCCCGTGCCGTCATCGAACTTATTGACGTAGATGAAACCGTATCTCTTTGCCATCTCACCTGTCGACGCGCTGACAAGATCAATGCATCCCCACGGAGTATATCCCATCAGATCCACGCCGTCTTTGACTGCCTCCTTCATCTGCTCGATATGCTGACGCAGATAGTCTATACGATAGGTATCATGAACCATGCCGTCCTCGCCCTTCTTATCATAGGCGCCGAGTCCGTTTTCGACGACCATCATCGGAATACCGTAGCGGGCGTATATCTCATTCAGGCTGTAACGCAGACCCTTCGGGTCGATCTGCCATCCCCAATCGGAAGCTTTCAGATACGGATTCGGCACGCCGCCGATAATGTTTCCGCCGCCGGATGCAACGTTCGGATCCGCTGTTGTGCAGTTGGACATGTAATAGGAAAATGTATAGAAATCGACCGTTCCCTCTTTCAGGATCTCATCGTCCCCTTCTTCCTTTTTGATCACGATTCCGTTTTCATCAAAGAAGCGCTGAGCGTAAAACGGATATGCACCGCGGACCTGTATATCAGAGCAGAACCAATTCATCATATTATTATGTCTCTGCGTTTCTATCACATCGTCCGGGTTAGGCGTAAGCGGGTAAGATGTTGCAAAGATATTCATGTCTCCCATCATGAACTGCGGATAGTTGTCATGGGCGTATTTTACAGCGATGGCAGAAGCCAGGAACATGTGATGAAGAGCCTGATAGCGTTCCTGCTTGTTATCCGGCACTTCGGATGTCGGTCCCTCATAGCCGCGGATTGTTCCCGTGTTCAGTATGGCGCCGAACGGCATCGTGCTGGAATTGATTTCGTTGAAAGTCAGCCAGTATTTGACCTTATCCCGATAACGGTCAAAAATCACCTTGCAGTAGCGGACATAGCAGTCTATGACTTCGCGCCCTTCCCATCCGTTGTATGCTTCGACCAGTGCATAAGGAAGTTCATAGTGCGAAATGGTCACGAGCGGCTCGATGTTGTGCTTTTTGCAGCAGTCGAAGACACGATCATAAAACTCGAGGCCTTTCTCATTCGGCTCTGTCTCCATCCCGGTCGGGAAAATGCGTGTCCAGTTGATGGACATGCGGAAGCATTTGAATCCCATTTCAGCGAACAGGGCAATGTCTCCTTCATAATGATGGTAAAAATCGATGGCTTCATGAGAGGGGTAGAGACGATCGGGATGAATGGTAGTGGTCACCCACTTCGGCTCGGTGGCCGAGCCGTTTGTACACATATCCGAGACAGAAGGACCTTTTCCGTCCAGATTCCAGGCTCCTTCGAATTGATTGGCGGCGGTTGCTCCTCCCCAGAGGAAATCTTCACGAAGAACTGACATTGTAATCTCCTTTCTTAGAATGCGTAACAGGCGTTTGTGAAACACTGTAGGCAGCGAAATTGAATTTTCGTATACCTTCGTACTGAACAGCGTTCCGCAGCAAGAAGGTGCTTAAACATGTTATCAAAATTATAACATATAAACGAAGTCCCTTGGTATGAGGATATTTCTCTCCGTTCAGTTTTTCCGGAAAATTTGTCGAAAATCCTGCACTATTTGCAAATTTGTTCCTTTGCTCAAATACACAAATTTTTTATTTATGTACTTGTATCCGCCACTTCAAGGCACTATACTTAATTTACTTTTGTGGTTTAAAGGGGAAAACAATATGCAAAAAAGAGAAAACTTAGGCTCCCGTCTCGGCTTCATCCTCCTCTCTGCCGGCTGCGCGATCGGTCTCGGTAACGTCTGGAGGTTCCCGTATATCACGGGTCAAAACGGAGGAGGTCTTTTTGTTCTGGTATACCTGCTGTTCCTGATCATTCTGGGAGTCCCGGTACTGACCATGGAATATGCAATAGGCCGTCACAGCCGGAAGAGCATTCTGCCGGCATACAAGATGCTGGAGCCGCGCGGTACCAAATGGCACCTCATGGGCTACTTCGCCGTCGCCGGCAACTACTGTCTCCTGATGTTTTACTCTGTCATTTCCGGATGGCTCTTCCACTACTTTATCCTGATGGCTTCCGGGCGCTTTGCAGGTGCAGATACAGATGAGATTGCGGATATATTCGGAAAAATGATGGCTTCGCCTAAAACTCTCATACTTTGTATGCTCTTCGTATTTGTCCTGACCATCGTAATCTGTGCGATCGGCCTTGAAAACGGCGTTGAAAAAATAACGAAGATCATGATGCTCGCACTGATCACCATAATGATCGTTCTCGGAATCCGCAGCCTTACCCTGCCCGGTGCTTCCGAAGGACTCAGCTTTTATCTGAAGCCGTCGCTGGAAAATATGAAGGCCGCCGGTCTGGGCAATGTCTTCTACGCCGCGCTGAACCAGAGCTTCTTCACACTTAGTCTCGGCATGGGCGGAATGGAAATCTTCGGAAGCTACATTGATAAGAAGCACTCTCTTCTCGGAGAGGCACTCGTGGTCGCGGGGCTCGACACATTTGTCGCGATCGTCGCCGGTCTCATTATATTTCCGGCCTGCTTCGCCTACAAAATTGCTCCCGATGCGGGCCCGAGCCTTATTTTCCTGACCCTTCCCCGCGTATTCAGCACGATGAAGATGGGTCGTTTCTGGGGGACCCTGTTTTTTGCCTTCCTGTTCTTCGCTGCGCTGTCAACAATGATCGGAGTATTCGAAAACATTATGGGCTTCTCGATGGATACGTTCGGCACAAGCCGTGCCAAAGCTGCGGTAATAAACGGAGTCATCCTGATCATACTGTCGATTCCGTGTGCACTTGGCTTCAATGTATGGAGCTCATTCCAGCCTCTTAAAGAAGGCAATTGCGTCATGGACCTTGAAGATTTCTTCGTCAGTAATCTGGTACTGCCGATCGGATCACTGATTACGACCCTGTTCTGCACCTGGAAGTTCGGATGGGGCTTCGAGAACTATTTCAAAGAGGTCAACATCGGTGAAGGCGTCAAGGTGCCGCGGGGCCTTCGTTTTTATTTCCAATACCTACTGCCTCTTTTAATCGGCTTCCTGGTAATTTACGGTCTTGTGACATATTTCCGATAACGAAATGATTAATCTCCGGTTCAGAATTTCATTTGCGTCATTCTGTAAATGATTAATCTCCGACACAGAATGTCGAGTTTTTGATTGTGTATTTAATTCAATACATTCTCTCTTGATCGTAAAAGATACGACTTTACTGCTAATGACAACGTATATAGTAAATGAAAAAATTATTATAGTACCGGATGTACCGTTCCGGCACCGTTCTTGCCCGAGCGGGAGGAATGGTTCGAAATACCTTAAAATCTGCGGAAAAATGCAGCCTCCGATAAGCTCATGATGCGATAAAATCATAGTAAAATTTCAAGATAGAAAAATGCGCTCACCTGAACTTCGATTAAAAAGGGAGAAAAAACATGGAAATCAATACAGAACAGAAAATGAAATTCGTACCTGCTACCTGCACCAAATGCGGCGCCGCACTTGATGTCGACCCGAGCCAGGAAGCAGCGGTCTGCCCTTACTGCGACACTGCGTTCATCGTTGAAAAAGCCATCAATAACTACAATATCCAACATGCCAATATCGAGCATGTTGACAATGTGACTGTTGATTTGAAAGGATCAGTGGATTCTGTTCTCAGCTTTGCAGCCGATCAGATGAATGAGGATCGCAAGATGAGAGCCGAGATGCGCAAAAAATCAGCGGAAGAGAGCAAAGTAATCTTCAGCAATTTCTTCAAGATGTTTGCCATTCTGTGCGTCGTGATGATCATCGCATGGCTGATCATGTCGATAGGCGGTTTCTGGGCATAATTTCAGCTGTAAAAAGAATAAATACAAATACAGCTTCCCTCTCATCCGCAAAGCAGCGCAGGCTGCCGGCGGGTGAAGGGAAGCTTTTTATATTGTCGCTTTTAAGCTCCGTTCGATGATATTGCTGTAATCGTCTCTGAGTTTTCAGTGTACTTCTCTATGTTTTTCTCTGTATTCTCTCTGTGCTCTTCTATGTGTTCGCCTCTATGCCTTTCTCTGTATTGTCCTCTATATTCTCCTCTGTACCTTTCTCTGTATTGTCCTCTATATTCTCCTCTGTACCTTTCTCTGTGTTCTTCTCTATGCTCTCCTCTGCACTTTTCTCTATATCATTCATATCTTTCATCATCATATAACTGAGTACAAATGCCGCTGCAATCGTCACCGCTCCCCCGATCGCTCCGAAAACAACGCTGTGCATGACCCCGAAACTGGCGGACGGATCGCCGCCGATAAAAGTAATCAGTGAAAACACGGACGGCGAGGATCCGAGCACATACCCTTTAACACCGGCAATGCCGCTTATCAATCCTCCGAGACCTCCGCCGATACAGGCGGCAAGCATTGGTTTTCCGTAAACAAGATTAACTCCGAACATAGCCGGCTCCGTGATGCCTGCGACCATGGCGGAGATACCGCCGGCTATGGCATTTGATTTTGTCTCGGGGTTCTTCGATCTGGCAGCTACGCCGAGAGCTGCAGCGCCCTGGGCGATATTTGAATGGAACATCGTGACCAGAACGATCACGTCAAAACCGAGAGTCGCTACATTGTTTAAACACACGGGTAAAAATGCCATTCCCATCCCGGCCATTACCGTGAACGGCATAATGGCTGAAAGCACTCCGACCGTAAGCCACGGGACCGTATCGTACATCATAAGGAAAGCTTTGGACATCAAGTTTCCGAAAATGCTGCCGAGCGGTCCTACCACAATAAGTGCAATCGGGAAGCAAATAAGCATGAACAGCATCGGTTTCAGGAATGATTTGACTACAGCAGGTGAAACTCTGTCCGCAAATTTCTCCACACGCTGCATGATAGGAGCCATCATCAGAATCGGAAGGACGGAGGAAGTGTAGGTCGAACAGATAACAGGTATCCCGAAAAGATAGGTGCACGGCATTCCGAGGAATGTCCCCATGGCAGCCGTGTCGATTGATCCTCCCATGAGTGCAATCAGATCCGGATAGCAGAGCGCAGCACCGATTGTCATGAACAGCGGAACGCTGCAGCCGAGATGGGCGGCAGCCGACCATGCGAGAAAGACCGGAAGAAAATGGAAAAAACTGTCAGCTACAGAGAACAGAATCCTGTAGGTACTTCCCGCAGGGTCCAGAACACCGAAACTGGAGCACAGGATCAAAAGAACCTTAACCATACCGGTACCGAGCATTCCCGGAAGTATGGGACCGATAACGGCAAATACATATGAAAATACTTTCTGAAGTCTGCCCTCCTCTTTCTTCGTTTTTTCCATGATAACACCTCTCTTTATCACAGGGGGATCCTCTGAAGGAGTTCGAATTGTCAGGTACTGTAAATCGCGGTACTTACCGGGTATTTGAGGCGACATTTGCCGTTTTAGATTTCCAACTGCTATTTGCAGATACATTTTCCGGATCAGATTGCAGGAGCCGTTTTAAGCGACATTTGCCGGATCAGATTGCAGGAGCCATTTTAAGCGACATTTGCCGGATCTCGGATTATCAAATATAGTTGCATATAATATTTACATTAAGTATATCATGAAAGAATCTGCATTCCTATTTAAAAAATGCTATAATTTCATTGTCCTTATTATCCAGCGCTTATGGCAGCGAACAGTTTTCAAAATAACATGCTAATATTTGAGAGGTCGAAAATTTTCCTTCCCAAACCTCCGATTAACAGGATTTGACTTATGAATAATGCACATCCGTCAGACCGTATTATTTTTCATATAGATGTGAACTCCGCATTCCTCTCCTGGAGTGCCGTAAAGCGGCTCAGGGAAGACCCTTCAGCCCTGGATCTGCGCACAGTTCCCTCCGCTGTAGGCGGCGATGTCCGGACGCGACACGGTATTATAACAGCCAAGTCCATCCCTGCGAAAAAGTACGGCGTAACGACCGGCGAGCCGGTCATCTCAGCTCTCAGAAAATGCCCTGATCTTATTCTCGTTCCGAATGACAGAAAAACATATAAGGAGTATTCAGCAGACTTTGTAAGAATTCTGCGGAAATACACTGACGAAGTACAGCAGGTCTCAATAGATGAGGCATTTCTCGACATGTCTGACTCTGAGAGGTTTTATCAGGGCGTGCGGAAAACATTTGCACAGATAAAAGAAAACGTAAACCTCTCATTGAGTGACAGGAACGGAGAAGAGCAGGTGATTTCATTTGCTCTCCCCTACCCTTTATGTGCAGCCGAGTTCATCAAAAATGAGATACGCGACACACTCGGTTTCACAGTCAACGTCGGCATATCTTCAAATAAGATTCTCGCAAAGATGGCCAGTGACTTCGAGAAACCGGACAGGATTCATACACTTTATCCCGACGAAATCGAGTCCAAGCTGTGGCCTCTTCCGATTGGGGAGCTGTTCGGCTGCGGACACAAGACTGCGGAAAAGCTCAGATCTGTCGGCATTACGACGATCGGGGATGCGGCAAGGATGAGTCTCGATAATCTGCAGAGCATAATCGGGAGCAAGGCGGGCGAATATTTGCATAATAACGCAAATGGCATCAGTGACTCGCCCGTCGTCGCCGAGCGGGAGAAAGCAAAAAGCTATTCCAACGAGACCACCACTGCCGAGGATATCACTGCTTCTAATTACGCGGCAAACGGACTGCCGGTCATACAGCGCTTATCAGAAAGTGTGGCAGCACGTCTTCAAAGAGATAATGTGCGTGCTTACACGGTATACGTCATCGTCAAGACCGGCGGATTCCGCAGACATACAAGGCAGACGACTCTTACGAACTCCACGAACAGTTCTGAAGTAATACGCAATACGGCTGTCGGACTGATGGATGCAATACTATTCGGACGGCAGGGGCTGTTTGCTGAGGATCAGACAGTACGGCTCATCGGTGTGGGCTGCACAAATATAGATGAGAGCGGATATGAACAGATGGATTTGTTTTCCTGGGTGCAGGCTAAAAAGGACGACGACGAGCGTAAACGGGAAGATGTGGCCCGGCTTGAGGCCGAAAGGGCTGAGCGGCAGCGGTTGGAAGAATGCAGGCTTGAAGCAGAAAAGAAGGAGCAGCTGCAAAGATTCGCGACTCAACGCGCGGCTGAGGAAAAGCTTGAGAGAGACAGACTGCAGGCGGAGAAGAGACAGCGGCTCGAGGCAATGCTCACCAAAGTGCGGAAGAAGTATGGGGACAATGCGATTCATAAAGGGAGCGGCTCTGTTGGAGGCCCTGTTGGGGACGGTTCTTAACGGTTAAGAACCGTCCCCAACCGTTAAGAACCGTCCCCGATGGGTGCTATATGCAGGAAAATCTTTCAACGTTCCCTCACTTGGTTTATAATAAATAAGATAAATACATTTTTAAGAGAATCAGGTCGGTCCGATCCGCACCATTTACGAACCGACGATCACACCGGACTCTACGCATCATACGG
This sequence comes from uncultured Lachnospiraceae bacterium, assembly GCA_947302185.1. The sequence goes on along the minus strand of CAMYVI010000026.1, from coordinate 3,266 downwards.
AGGTAACATCATGGCCATGTTTTATATGCCCGTCAAAGTATTTGAAGAAAAAAACGCAATACAAAACCACTCAAAAGACATCGCCGCACTCGGCACAAAAGCGCTGATAGTAACAGGCCGTCATTCCGCATTCGCAAACGGCTCCTATTCTGATCTCACCGCGGCACTCGACAGCGAAGGCGTCGCGCACGTCTTATTCAATGAGGTAGAAGAAAACCCTTCCGTCAGGACAATCATGAAGGCTCGCGACTTCGGCGTTAATGAAAATGTCGACTTCGTCATCGGAATCGGCGGAGGCTCTCCTCTTGATGCGTCGAAAGCCATTGCACTCATGATCAAAAAAGCCGATAAGGATGCCGCTTATCTCTACAAACCCGACGGAGACAGCAAGACGCTTCCGATTGTGGCGATCCCGACTACCTGCGGAACCGGATCGGAAGTCACTGCCGTCTCGGTCCTCACGGACACGGATAAAATGGTCAAAAAGTCTATACCTCATAAGATTTTTGCAGACCTCGCGCTGCTTGACGGCAAGTATTTGAAAGGTGCGCCGAAGAAAGTCCTCTGCAATACGGCATTTGACGCTTTAACGCACCTTATTGAGAGCTATCTCAACTCCAAGGCGACCGATTACAGCAGGATGTGCGTCGACGCCGGATTGAAGACCTGGGCAAAAAGCCTTCCCGTTATACGGGGAGAACGCGAGGCTGACGATACGGACCTTCTCAATATGCTCCGCGCATCTATGATGGCCGGCATGGCAATCGCTCACACTGCAACGACAATTCCGCACGGGCTTTCCTACGCGGTGACGACGCATCTCGGCGTACCGCATGGTATGGCAACGGCTTATTTCACCGCCGGCTACCTGACCGCAGCACCGGAATGCGACAGAAAGTACCTGCTCGAGACGGCGGGATTTGAGTCTGTCCGGGACTTCCGCGAAACATATCACGCTTCCTGCGGGGAGATTCAGGCTGATGAAAGCCGCCTTCGCGAGGTCCTTGACACGGCTGTGAATGAGCTTACGGGGAATCCGGCGAAGATGGCGCTGGTTCCGTTCGAAGTGGATGCTGCGACAGTGCGCCGGATTGCATACTTCGAATTAGAGGACTGATTTCACATATTTGAACTTTTGTGCACATTCGGGGACGGTTCTTAACAGTTAAGAACCGTCCCCGATGACTCACCCGATGACTCACTCCGGCAACCCTGCCGCCCTCATCTCCTCTATAATCCTTATTCCGCCGGATGTCCCCAGCCTCGTAGCCCCGGCCTCGATCATCTCCTTCGCAGCCTCCCAGCTGCGAATCCCGCCTGCCGCCTTGACCTGCACGTCCGGGCCGGCATACTTCTTCATAAGCCGCACGTGCTCCGCCTTCGCACCGGCAGTCCCGAACCCGGTGCTCGTCTTCACGAAATCAGGTTTGACACGGGAAGCAATCTTTGCCACCTCAACGATCTCGTCCTCCGTAAGATAACAGGTCTCAAAAATCACTTTCGCGCAGATACCTGCTTCGCGGGCGACTGAGACCATTTTTCGCATCTCCTCCTCTATGTAGTCGTAGTCGTGCTCTTTCACCTTACCGACATTCAGCACATAGTCGAACTCCTGGCAGCCATCCGAGACAGCATTCCTTGCCTCCGCGACCTTGGTCGCAATCGTTGTCTGGCCAAGAGGAAAACTGATGGCAGCGCCGGTCAGCACCCCGGTCCCCTCCAGCATCCCGCGGCACATGGCCACCGGATATGTGTTAATGGCGACGGATTTAAAGCCGAACCTTACCGCTTCGTCGCAAAGTTTCTGAAAGTCCTCTCTCGTTGCAAATGCCTTAAGATTTGTATGGTCGACCATAGCCGCGACCTCTTTTATCGTAATCACAAATCCCCTCCTTATCTCCTGTATCAAAATGAATCAAGCACCCTCTGCACCTGTCTGGCAAATTCTCTGTGTCCCTCCTCAGAAAAATGTAAACCGTCGAACAGTAGATCTATGTTCCACTTACCCGCATCTGCAAAATCCACCTTCCAGTCCGCCGCCACAGCGGCATACTCTCCCGGCAGCGCCTCCATGATCTTCGAAACCTCCCAGGCGGTCTGCGACACCGGAATACCGACCATCTCATAAAACAGCACACTCTGAGACGGGCCGGGCGGAGAAATAAGACAAATGTGCTTATCCTCACAATCCCGGAACTCACAAAGCTCCGGGACGTTTTCGAACATGGCGCGCATGCGCTTCCCCAGCATTCCGGCAGTTGCACCGCGAAGCATGAACATGTCATTTGTGCCGAGCATAATGAGAAGGATGTCTGCGGACATACTGTTCCTTATGATGCTCCCGAGAGCTTTGTACGCGGCGTTATTGTCCGGTATCGTTCGCCCGCACATTCCCTCATTTATGACTTCAAAATCCGGCATATCGTCGAGAATGCCGGTCCACCGATCATTTTTTGCATGGCGTCCGGGTGTTCCCGTCCGAGGGTCATAGCCGTAGGTGTTAGAGTCTCCGTAACAAATGATTTTCATATCAGTCCCCTTAAAAGGGACGGTTCTTAAACATGATATTTCCCACGCCAAAGAACCGTCCCGGAATCGTAAACCTCTCACTTTTTCTCATACAGCCGAATTCCCTTTTTTCATGTTCACCATTTGCATATGCTATGAGAACTCAGCTTTCAACTAACGATGTAATGAAGACTTGCATCAAAGACTTCTTCTTAAAGCACATGTACATTCTGCGGATCAAAGGCCACATAAGCCTTGTCCCCGACCTCATACACCTTCTTGTTCTTCGGATTGAAGTCTGTGATCTTGACCATCGTATCTCCGACCATCACATGATAATTCTGGTAGCTGCCCATGAAACAGCTGAGGATGACATCACACGGCAGCTGTCCCTTATCGGCAATGACCGCTGACTCCGGGCGAAGAACAAGCGTACAGGGATCGCCGACAGAAAAATGATCGACATCCTTGACTTCGACCTTCATACCGTTGATTTCTGCCACACCGTCTTTGCCCTTCTTGGTGATCAGCTTGCCGCGAAGGAAATTCGCCTCGCCGATAAAGTCGGCAACGAACTCGCTCTTCGGATGATAATAAATCTCCTGCGGCGTTCCCATCTGTGCAACGACGCCCTTCTCCATAATGATGATCTTATCGGAGATTGCCATCGCCTCACTCTGGTCGTGAGTTACATAGACCGCCGTGATGCCGGCTTCCTGCTGGATCCTGCGGATCTCGGTACGCATCGTGACACGGAG
>CAMYVI010000025.1 GCA_947302185.1 uncultured Lachnospiraceae bacterium | reverse complement strand
GCTGAAGGAACAATTCAAGTGTCCTGTCCGGCAGTGGTATTCTAACGAAGAGAACGGAATCATGGGAATTCAGGGAAGAGATACCGATTCCTATTACATTGATTCAGAGAATTTCTACTTTGAAATCCTGAAACTTGACAGTGATGAGCCTGCGGAGCCGGGTGAACTGGGAAGAATAGTTATCACTGATCTGCGCAATTATGCGATGCCCATTATCCGTTATGACAATGGTGATCTGGCCGTCTTTAAGAGAGTCGAGAAAGACGGACGATTCAAAATGTATCTGACCGAGCTTTACGGCAGACGGAGCGACACGATTTATGATACATCCGGCAATGCGCTGACGCCGTTCATCATAACGAATAATCTGTGGGATGTTGAGGGCGTCCGCCAGTACAGGTTCATACAGGAAACGAGAGATACATATACGCTCGAACTGAACGGAGATCCGGAGATAATGGACGAGGAGGATATTCTCGGAAGAATTCTGCCCTATTTCGGCGAGGGGGCGAGAATCAATATCGTTTACGTCGATGAGATTCCGGTACTGAACTCGGGAAAGAGGAAATATATTGAAAACCGCTGCCCTGACTATGCGGTCAGCTGACGGCGGAACTGCAGGGGGAGTACATATTTGGATCCTAATTCACAGAAAAAAGTCATAGCGGGTAATACTGTCTATACGATCGGTGCCGGTCTTCTAATGAACGGAGTCCTGCAGATAGTGGTGTATCCGCTTCTGAACAGACATATGGGCAGCGAACCGCTCGGCAATCTCCTGTTCATTATGGGTCTTACGGCAATCATTACGCCGTCTATAGGCCAGGCGCTCAATACAAGCCGTCTTGTGGTCCGCAGAACAGAGAATGTCAGCAACGGCGATTACAACCTGATGCTCCTTGTTTACGGCTCTGTCGGTGCGATCATCGCACTGCTCATCGCAACGGCTGTGGGACAGGGAACGTTGGGGGGAGCGGCCGGCGCGGCAGCTACATTTTTCCTGATCCTCCTGATGGTCTTCCGTTATTACGGGGACGTTGAATTCAGGCTGAATCTTAATTACAGGAATTATTTCATTTATTATGCTGTTCTTACAGCGGGATATCTGATCGGATTCGGGCTGTATTATGTCACCGGGATCTGGTACCTGATATTTGTCACCGGTGAATTGGCGGCAATTTTATACCTGGTTTTCAGAGGCACTGTATTTAAGGATTTTCTGAAAATAAGCGACGCCTTCCGTGCCGCGGCGACACGCGGCACTTTCCTGATGTTCTCCTACGTCATCACGAATCTGACACTGAACATCGACAGACTCGTTCTGAAAATGCTTATTGATGACTTAGCGGTCACACAATACTATGTCGTATCACTGATCGGAAAGACAATGGTGCTCCTGGTAGCACCGATCAATACGATCATTATATCTTACCTGACAAAGCGTAAGGAGAACCTGAACAGAAAGCAATATATGATGTTCGTAGGAGGAGGACTCCTTGTGAGCCTGATTTTCTTCCTGGGAGCTCAGATCGCGACGCCTCTCTTCGTTATGCTATTTTACGGAAATCTGTATGATTCTGTGAAAAGTCTTATTACGATAGTAAATGCGAGTCAGATTCTCGGTCTTTTATCAGCCTATATCTTCATAGTAGTCCTGACGTTCACGAATGAAAAATGGCAGATGATCCTTCAGGCGGTTCATCTCATCGTTATTTCAGCGCTTGTATATGCCATGGCACGGGGCGGCGATTTATACGGCTTCTCGGTTGCGGTGCTTTTGGCAAATACGATCCGGGTAGTAACGGTCATTACATTCGGACTGGTCAGGGTCGGGAAGACGGACAGCAAATAGAGAAACAGCGGGATCAGCCCGAAAGGAGTTTTATGCAGACAGGTGAAGTCTTAAGAAGAGTAGCATTCAATGCTCTCGATATGGCAAAAGGCGGGAAAATGAACCGCATCATGGAGGTCAACGAGAGCGAGATCATCAGAGGTATCACTCCCGAGTATGAGGAGAGAAGGATTCATGCGATCACGGATTACGCCAGATACAACTGTGCATTCTATAAAGATATCCCCGAAGCACACTGTCTCGAGGATTTTCCCGTCATGCGCAAGATGGATTATAATGAGCACAGACAGGAAATTCTGGCGGATGAATATCAGGGAAAAGAGGATACCCTCTATCAGCTCAACACCAGCGGTTCAACGGGCGTTCCCTTCACTGTTTACGCAGACCCGGAGAAGATGACCCGTGTGCTCATGAATACGATGGCAGTGTACGAGCTGAACGGCTTTCGTATGGGCATGAAACGCGGAGAATTCCGTGTATGGATCGAGGGTAAGAATGCGATCAGCCCCTGGAAATCGTTTAAGAATAATCTTAAGATGATCGATATTTCAAATATGGGCGACGATTATCTCGCAACGGTATGCGAACGTATCCGCCGCGAAAAAATGCAATGTCTTGTCGCATATTCAAGTGCACTGACTGCACTGACGGAGTATATTAAGAGAGAAAATGTCGACACCAGCCGGTGGAAGGTAGAGATGATATTCTCTATGGGAGAAGGGCTTCCCAACTCGACATATTCCCTGATAGAAAAAATATTCGGTTTCTCCCCGGTCAGATCCTACGGCAATAATGAAAACGGTTTTATCGCTGTTTCACTGCCGAGCGACGACCGGTATGTGGCGGATCTTTATAATTTTTATATTGAGATCCTGAAGCTGGATTCGGATGAGAAGGCAGAGCCCGGTGAGGTCGGGAGAATTGTCGTGACGGATTATTATAACAGGGCCTTTCCGATGATCCGCTATGATACCGGCGATACCGGCGTGTACTGTACGGAAATAGACAAGTTCGGCAGAAAACACGGATATTTCACGGAAATATACGGAAGACGCGGGTCTCTCATGTACAATACCAAGGGTGAGCCTCTATCGATACATGTCTTCATGAATGTGCTTCTGAAGATGGAAGGAGTCGTACATCAATCTAAATGCATTCAGTGGGAGAAGAAACGTTATGAGCTGCTGATCAATGCAGACAGAGAGAGGCTCGATGAGGAAGCGCTGGTTAATCTCTACAGGAAGTATCTCGGGGATGACGCTCAGATCGATGTGACTTATGTGGATGAGATCCCGGTGCAGGCATCCGGGAAGAGGATGGTTTGCGAAAATCGCTGTCCGGATTATGTGGGACAATAAGGAAACATCGGGTAATTCACTTATGGAACCCGCATGAAGATATGATTTCTCAAGAATAAGCCGGCGAGTAGAAAAATTGACTGATTAAAATACAATTCTCCGGAGGATAAACAGACGTGAGACAGAAGGTTTCGGATTATATAGCTGATTTTATCGCAGGAGCGGGCGTGACCGATATCTTTACGGTACCGGGCGGTCTGGCCATGCATATGAATGACTCATTCGGACACCATCCAAAGATCCGATGTACCTACCAGCATCATGAACAGGCCTGCGCTATGGCGGCGGAAGCATATGCAAGGTACTCGGGGAGAATGGCAGGCGTCTGCGTTACGGCAGGACCCGGCACGACCAATGCAGTCACCGGGGTTCTGGGATGCTGGATGAGTTCTATTCCCATGATCGTCCTGTCAGGACAGACAAGAATCGCTACTTCGGTTGAGAGCACGGGACTGAAACTGAGGAGTCGAGGCATTCAGGAATGCGAGATCGTTGAGATAGTCAGGCCGATTACCAAATACGCGGTAAAGGTCCGGGATGCTTTCGATATACGTTATCATCTGGAACGGGCCGTATATCTGGCCCGCAGCGGGAGACCGGGGCCTGTCTGGGTCGACATTCCGCTCGATATCCAGGGAGGCAGTATTGAGACCGATGAGCTCAGGGCATATGATCCGGCAGAAGATCCGGAAGACATGAAACCGGAAATTCCCGACAGTATTATAGATGAAGTACTGGAGCGCATCGCAAATGCGGAAAGGCCTGTCCTCTTTCCGGGATTCGGCGTCAGAATGGCAGGTGCTCACGATTCTTTTATAGAGATGGCGGAGATACTCGGCGTACCGGTAGCAGACGGCGTAAGTTCCGTAGATGCTATTGCATACGAGCATCCTCTCTATACGGGAAGATGCGGAGGTACAGGTGACCGCGCCGGTAATTTTGCGGTGCAGAACAGCGATGTTTTCTTCTCAATCGGGTGCCGGCTCAGCTATTCTCAGACAGGATTTAAGACAGAGAGCTGGGCAAGGGAGGCATATAAGATCATCGCGGATATAGACCGGAATGAGATCATGAAACCGGATCTCAGAGCAGATCTGCCCATCGTATGTGATGCGAGAGATCTCACGGAGAAAATCATTGCAGGCGCGAAAGCGCTCGGCGCCACCAAAGAGAATCCTTTGAGCCGGGCTTCGGAGTGGAGAGAAAAATGCCGTTCCTGGAAAGAAAAATATCAGGTCGTTACAGAAGAACACTATAAAGTCCTTGAAGAAGGACGGACAAATATTTATGCGTTCTACAATGAACTGTCCGATGCTCTCGATGATGACGCCATTCTGATGGTCAGTGTCGGCACTTCCAGGGTAGTGGGGAGCCAGACGCTGAGGACCAAAGCGGGACAGAGATACATTAACAATTCCAATACGGCCTCCATGGGCTTTGATCTGCCGGCTGTAGTGGGAATAAGCCGCGCGGAACCGGGCAGAACGATCATCTGTATCACCGGTGAGGGAAGCCTGATGATGAATCTGCAGGAATTCCAGACGCTCAGGCAGAATCAGGTCCCATACCGCCTGTTCGTAATCAATAACGGCGGCTATCATTCCGTGCGTCAGACCCAGAGCGGATTCTTTAAGACCAGCCTGGTCGGCGTGGGGGAGGAGAGCGGAGACCTCAGTTTCCCGGATCTTGAAAAGCTTGCTCCTGTATTTGGCCTGAAGTATTACTCCTGCCACAGACCCGAAGATCTTAAAGACAGTATTCGTTCGGTGCTTGACAGCGGGGAGCCGTGCGTCTGCGAGATATTTGTCACGAAGAAGCAATTTACCGAACCCAAGATCTCTTCGAGAAAACTCGAGGACGGAACCATGGTATCGGCGCCGCTCGAAGATATGTATCCTTTCCTCCCGAGGGAAGAACTTCAGGAAAATATGTTCATTGAACTGGATGAGAGTTCAAGGAAGGCGTGACCTATGAAGACAGTATTTATCACGGGTTCGACAAGCATGATAGGAGCTGCACTCGTCCGCGAGTGTCTGAAAGAAGGAAAGACCGTCTACGCTATGGTCAGAGGTAACTCTCCGAAACTATCCCGTCTTCCGGAAGATGAGCATCTTCATCTGGTGGAAGGCTACCTGGACGATCTGTCTTCTCTTCCTGCTAAAGTGCCTGAAAAGTGCGATACATTTTACCATATCGCATGGGGACATACGGGAGCCGCAAGGAACGAGAGCACGGAGCTTCAGGCGGTCAATATACAGTACACATTAGAAGCCGTGCGTGCGGCTTTTGCAATGGGATGTACAAGATTCATCGGCGCGGGTTCACAGGCTGAATACGGACCGAAGGATCTGGATGTAATCGGTCCCGATACCGAGACATCTCCCGTCAATCCCTATGGCGCGAGCAAACTTGCAGCCGGCCTCCTTGCCCGAATGCTTTGCCGGGAGATCGGTATGGAGTGTATATGGCCGCGCATTTTCAGCACATACGGAATTTACGATAAGGAAAGCTCCATGATTTCTTCTTCTTTGCGAAAAATGCTGAACGGGGAGAAGACGTCCTTCTCACCTGCCGAGCATCGCTGGGATTATCTGTTCTCGGAAGACGCCGGACGGGCTTTCTATCTGATGGGTGAGAAAGGAAAAGACGGCAGTATTTACTGTATCGGGAGCGGGCAGGGACGTGTGCTCCGTGAATTCATCGAGGAGATGGCGGAGTGCTGCGGAGTTCCTGTTCAGGGAATCGGCGATATACCGTATCCGGCAAACGGAAAGATCAGGAACCTGTGCGCGGATATCACGAACCTGACCGAGGACACGGGATTCGTCCCTCAGGTCCCGTTCAAAGAAGGAATTGCGCGAACAGTTGACTGGATGCGGAGCTGCAGGTAATATCTTATCGGAAGCTGCTAAGCGCATCAGGAACCAGACAGAGAGGTATTATGAAGAAGAAACTGATTTCGGTCGTTGTGCCGACATATAATGAGCAGGAAAATGTCATCCCGCTTACAGATACACTTGTCAAGATATTCACTGAGGAACTCCCGGAGTACGATTACGAGATCATCTTCATAGATAATCATTCCAAAGATAATACGAAGGTGCTGATCCGGCAGATCTGCAGGGAGAATCCCCGTGTTAAAGCGATCTTTAACGCAAGAAATTTCGGGCAGATGAGATCTCCGGTCTACGGTTTCAAACAGGCTTACGGTGACTGCGTAGTCAGACTTAACGCTGACTTCCAGGATCCTCCGTCACTCATCCCGACATTTGTCAGGGAATGGGAGAAGGGTCACAAGATCGTCATCGGCATCAAGGAGAAGACGGAAGAGGGATTCCTGATGGCATTTGTCAGAAGGCAGTACTATAAATTCCTGAGGAAGATTACAGACATAGGCCATATCGAAAACTTCACGGGATTCGGGCTGTTCGATAAAGCTTTTGTCGATGTCGTGCGCGACATTCATGACCCCCTGCCGTATTTTCGCGGGATGGTCGCTGAGTTCGGCTTCGAGTATAAGACAATACTGTATCAGCGCCCGAACCGCAGGGCAGGAAAGAGCAAGAATCACTTTTACTCCCTTTACGATGTGGCTATGATCGGTATTACATCCTATTCGAAAGTTATGCTGCGTCTGGCTTCTTTCCTCGGTTTCATAATCGGAGGCATGAGTTTTGTCGTTGCACTTGTCTATTTCATCATGAAGCTTGTACACTGGGATTGGTTCCGTTCCGGAATCGCTCCCCTGGTCATCGGCGTGTTCTTCCTCGGAGGCGTGCAGCTTTTCTTTATCGGACTTCTCGGGGAGTATGTCCTTTCCATTAATATGAGGGTCCTGGACAGGCCGCTGGTCGTTGAGGAGGAGCGTATCAACTTTGATGCGCAGTCTGAGCCGGATGACGAGGCTTCCTGAATTCAAGAACGCCCAATCATTCTTGCCGCTACGTGCGCGGCGCGTAAGCGCCTTCCACTGCGCACGTCTGCGATCCGCCGGATAACCCATACGAAAAACTTCCCGTATTTCCGATCTGTCTGTCAGACATGTCGGATACGGGAAGTTTTTCGTATAGCGAGACCGATCGTATACTATCGGGTCAATGAAGGCTGACTATGCTCAATTCTGCTCCCGCCTCTTCTTCGGGAACGGGATTATAAACAGGAGCAGGACCAGCGCCAGCGACACAAGTGAAATATAAACCGCGATCCTGAAGTAAGGCACCTCATACCGGATTTCCACCTTGTTCTCACCGTTCTCCAGCGTCACGCCGATAAGCCCTCCGTTAATGTTCAGAACATCTGCTTCCTTTCCGTTGACTTCAGCACTCCAATTCTTCGAATAGAGAAGCGGCACGCAGAGCATGCAGCCCTTGTCTTTCGTGTTGACCACAGCGCTGTAAACATCATTCTGAAATGAAATATCCGAGATATCGGTAGACGCAAGCGATTTAAAGTCGGACGCCGCATCTTTAATGGTTGTGACCTTCATATCGCGGAATGTAATAGCCGAATTGCCTCCGAGGTCAACACGGATATCTTTCACGCTGTCAGGGAGCAGAATGTTGAGCTGCGGATAGTCGCGGCTCAGGTAGTATATCGTGCTGAGTTCCTGACACAGGCCAGGATGGGCCTCGGTCGTCAGGAAGATCTGGACCTGAGACTCGCCTCCCAGAGAATCGGGATCCGCCGACAGAGTCAGATACTGGATCTCATTTTTTTTGCCCGTATCCAGCGAAGAGAGGTCATATAAGAAATACGGGTCCTCCCCGTCCGCATAAATCGTGAGAGTGTGATCATCATTTTCTTTGAGCGACACATCGTTCGGAGATAAAACTTTCTTCATCAGATCGGTTTCCTTCTCGGAACGGTCAAAATCAGACTTCTCTTTTTTGGCGGAAGCTTCCGTACTGACAGGCTGTATATCCTCCGTTCGCACAAAGCCGGTCGTGAGAGCCCTCATCCGGTCTATTCCGTCAAGAGCGTTATACTCATCTCCGCTGATTTCCGTTTCATAAACATAACCGAACGGGAGGGCATTTACATTTTCAAAAGTTCTGTTCGTTCCAGTCTTATGTGCCAGCTTAAAGAGAGACTCCTCGTACGTGTCTGCAAAAAAATCCGGCTCGTCGGTAATCAGGTACTTGCCTCCGAGGAGCGTATACATGTAGTACTGCGGATACCCGACGATAAAAAAGTTGCTGGATTTCTGATATATGCCCGCGGAACGAGTGAGTGTGATGAGCGAAGCGGCATTTGTATTGGAATAGACCGTTACAGCGTTATGACCGTCCACGAGGCCTTCGTTTGCCGTATCGTAATCCGTTCCCGTACAGATCCTGTAGAGAGACTCATCCTCGCTCCGGACCCTGGCAGACGCCATCTGTGTTCCGTCATTGTAGAAGTTATTCGAAAAACCTTCTTTCGTCAGGAAATCCCGGTCATATAGAGACGGAATATTGAGACATGCAAGCTCCGCTATCAGCACGGCTGTCATGACAGCTGCAAGGCGCGGTCTCAGTCTGTTCGAAAGATGCAGGAAAAGAAGTACCGTGAACAGGACGATAAAGCCTGCCGCGAGCACCAGTGTCTTATTCCTGAAGCTGAATCCGTATCTGTCTTTTACGAGATAGAGCAGCACAAGAGTCCCTATCGCTGTTACCGGGGTAAGAAGTCCGGCAATGATCAGCGAAGCTTTGCGGATATTTTCATCGAGATCCCTCATCATAAATGCGATCGCGATGCATTCCGCAAAACAGATAATGAACGAGTAGCGCTGGGCATGCACATTAAATGTGAATACAATCCCTGCCAGCGGTACGGCCAGCATAGCGGCGGTAAGGAGCAGAATGACAAATGTCTTCAGAAAGGATCCTTTTCTGAAGAACAGATAGATCACGGCAAATATGAACAGTACGCTCGTGGCAAGAAGAGCCGTCTCGTAATAATTCAGCGAACCGGTGAAGGCGTTGCCCGCACCGAAGATATTCGCAGAGAATATTCTGCCGGCAAAAGTCAGATAAGTCTTTATGTCAAAGGGCGTAAAGAGTGTCTTTATGCCGATGGAAGTATTATCGCCTGTACGTGCGCTTCCCGTGAAGGATAAAATGATCGGCAGTACCGATACCGCGGATAAAAAGACGGAGCCGATTCCGATCGCAAGAAGTATGAAGAGTCTCCTGATGATCAGAGCGAACCTGCCTTCCTCTCCCGAAAAGGCCGTATAGAGAATCACGTAGAGCGCACTCACCGCAGCTGTCATGTAAAAGAAGTAGTAATTGGAAATAAGGAACAGTGCGTAACCGAAAACGAGAAGAAGTGCCCGTCTGAGGCCTCCGTTCTGCAGAAAGCATTGCAGCAGGAACATGATCATAGTGAACATGAGAACACACATTCCGTAACTGTAATTCTGTCCCCATACGATCATATAGGACGAGAAAGTCCAGGCCAGAGAAGGAAAGAGGGCAGCGTAATCGTTCTTTACCAGTCTTCTGAAAAAGCCGAAGGCAAAGAGAGCAGTGAACATATGCACAAGGAATACCACAAGCAGGATGCCTATGGGGAAATTATCCCTTCCGAAGAGCAGGATCAGGAACTTCAGCGGATTCAGATACTGAAGGAAAGTTGCCGTCGTGTCCGTGCCAAGTCCGGCCCAGAGCGTATAGAAACTGAATGTCCGGGTACCGAAAAGGCGGGACAGCATGGTTATGATCGGATAGCTTGACGAGAGCGAGTCGGAGCCGACATCGCTGTACATATAGACCGCGTCTCCGAACAGAAAACGACCGTACAGTATAAGGTACAGTACGGCCGTCGCTGCAAGGAGTGTGGTCCGCGTGTGTTTTCTTATGAAGGAAGACATAGCACGAAAACCTCCCGGTAATTTTTTCGATTAAGCCAGAATACTGTTCATACGAAGAACAGCGGTTTCTCTGATCATTTGAAGAAACTGTAGACAGATGAGATTACCCTCTCGCGGTCTTCTTCCGTGATCCCGTAATAGAGAGGCAGTCTGAGGAGCCGTTCGCTCTCTTTTGTTGTATATTCATCTGTGCCGTGCATGCGGCCGAACTTGATGCCTGCCGGAGCACTGTGAAGCGGAATGTAATGGAATACAGCAAGAATTCCGTCTTCTTTGAGATGCTTTATGAGGGCAGTCCTCTCTGCAAGATCGGATGCCTTGATATAATACATGTGCGCATTGTGCCCGCATTCATCGGGGATTGTGGGCTGCTCGATAAGACCTTTGTCGGCGAGTGGGCGGAGTGCTTCGTCATAGAAATTCCAGGTCGCCATCCTGTCGTTGAATATTGTGTCATATTCTTCGAGCTGAGCCCACAGGTAAGCTGCGTTCAGGTCGCTGGGAAGATAAGAGGAACCGTAATCTACCCAGGTGTACTTATCGATCTGTCCGCGGAAGAACTTGCTTCTGTCCGTTCCTTTCTCACGGTAGATTTCAGCCTGGTCTCTGTGTGTCAGATCAGGCAGGACCAGTGCGCCGCCTTCTCCCATGGAGAAATTTTTGGTCTCATGGAAAGAATAACAGCCGAAATCACAGTCTTTTCCGAGCGGGCGTCCCTTGTAAGTGGATCCGAATCCCTGAGCTGCATCCTCGACGACCTTCAGTCCGTATTTTTTTGCGATCGCATTAATTGTATCGATTTCACAGGCGACGCCTGCATAGTCGACCGTTACGATCACGCGGGTCTTTTCCGTGATGGCGGCCTCGATTTTTTTCTCGTCTATGTTCATCGTATCGGGTCTGATATCGACGAAGACCAGTGTAGCGCCTCTCTGTACAAATGCATCCGCTGTGGAACAGAACGTATAGGAGGGAAGTATGACTTCGTCTCCCGGTTTCAGGTCACAGAGGAGAGCTGCCATTTCGAGGGCCGAGGTGCCGGAAGTCGTGAGGTATGTAGCCGGAACACCGAACTTCTCGTTCATCCAAGCCTGGCATTTTTTCGTGAACGGCCCGTCACCGCATATTTTTCTGTTTTCTATAGCTTGCTTCATGTAGTATGTTTCTTTCCCGGTGCTCGGCGGGACGTTAAAATCAATCATGTATTTCCTCCGGAATTTATCATATATGTGCCCGGGCGGTTAGGATACAGGAGTTCATTTCCGTTCTCATCCAGAAGAGACATGTCGGAAATGATTTCTTCCGTACGCTCGTCAATTTCCGCTCTTGTGTCCGCTATGATATAAAAGCGGGCTGCGTAGGGCATTCTCTGGGGAGAGCCGATTCGCTCTCCGGCAGTGTAGAAAATCTTACCGTATTGTACATCGTTTCGGTCGAGGATGGCAAGAGCGGAGCTCAAATCGGAGACGATTCCGTCCCTTGCATGGAAATAAATAACAGCTGCAGAATTCTTCGCGAACGGGTCGCAGGCGTCGAGTAGCTCATTCAGTCTGTTTTCGTCAAATGCTCCGGCAAGCAGGATCTCCTCGATCGACACACCGGTCGTGAACTCTATGAGCTCATGTTCGTAGCCGAGATATCTCGCGGCGATTTCTCCGACCATGAAGCCTTTCTTCGGTCCCCAGAAGAATTGCATGGAGAGGGGGCCTTCTTTCTGGCCGGTTCGCGCGATATATCTCGTAAGTGCGTCGAGGGCGGGAGCGTATACCTGATCGATCAGCCTTGAGGGATAGATATTTCTGGTACTCAGCGGAATCTCTTCCGGGTCATGAGATGTCTTTTCGCGGTCCGCGATACCGAGAACGCGGACGATCCCGTCTCTGACCCAGCACTGCATGTTGAACTCGTACTCATCGTTGTACTCTTCGGCAAGGACCTCCGGCCTTCCCGAGGTCTCAAGACACGATGCGAAATGGGCGCGGATATCCGGGATGCTGCGCACGATGCGCAGTCCGCGGGAGCCGTACATATCAAGCGGCTTTATGACCATCGGAAATTCTAATCCCTCAAGTTCCGAGTCTGCGAAATCCGATGTCAGAAGAATGCTTTTCGTCGTGCCGATTCCGAGCTCTTCGCAGGTACGGTTCGTCACATCCTTATCCCTGTACCAGGGGAGCTGCGCGGGAGAAAGGTGGCAGGGCAGATGCGCTTTGTCGGCTATTCTGACCATGCACTCGAGCAGCAGATCCGAGTAAGCGGTCGTGATCGCATCGGCGTGTTCACGCTCGGCGATCTCAGCTATAAGTTCCGCATCACGTATGTCAGCATCATAAGCCGAAGCTCCGAGCTTAAGAGCCTCCTTCTTCGCCGGTGCACCGGGATTTCCGTCTACAACGACGGGGCGGATATTTTTCGAGACCGCAAGTTTTACTAACGGAACAAATTCTTCAAGGGCTCCTAGTATTAGCAAAGTTTTATCTGACATGGAAACTCCATTCTTTCGTCAATGTTTGGATGTATCTTATCGGAAGCTGCGGGGATCATGCATAAAATTGTAATAATGCTTCTGCCACCGTTTTCATATCATCCTCATCGTAGCGCTGATCGCAGGGCAGCGCCAGGATATCAGCTGCATAACGCTGTTCGATGCTGCCTTCAGGTGCGTCTGTTATCAGATCAGACCAGTAAGTCGGTACGAAAATTTTCCGGGATGCCAGTTTTTTTCTGAGGTCTGGGCCGTTCTTTACGAGCATCGGGTATACAAACGGTCCGATATCCGGCACTCGCAGGTTCCCGGTCCTGTCCAGCTCGTTATATTCGGACAGAAGAGACGAGAGCGTCAGATAATTTGTCATGCGCGAAGCAGCTATTTTCCCGTAATCGAGCCCTCCCAGAATATTTTCCGTAAGGCGCGACATTCTGGCCGGCGAAGCGCCCTCGTAACCATGGGCGTTTGTGAGCATCTGTTTATAGAAGGTTCCCGCGTCCGTCTCATATCTTCCGAGTATGTGGGAGAAACGGTCATGGGAAAAGTCCTGCTTTTCGGGCTCTTCGATCTCTCTGTCGGGATAGAGGTAGGCTCCGTCTGTTACTCCCAGGAACTTGCGGACCGAATAGACAGTAGCGACGCCCTCAGCCGGTTTCTGGAAAAAGGCGTGGGTGTTGTCCGCAAGCACCCGCTCATAGCGGTTCCTGAAATCTGCAAGCTCCGCATTTGTGATCTGTCCGTATGCATTATCGATAAAAAGCCATGTATCGCTGTCCAAAACATCCGGCAGATCTGCCGGATCCGGACGAAAGTCGCTCTTTATCCGGTACCGGGTGATTTGGATCCCGGCTTCCTCGACAGCATTCGTGACGGATGCGCATATGAACCAGGGGAGATACAATCTGCGGCAGCCGGCTTTGTTCAGATACCAGGTGATGGCGCATCTGCCGAGGTTCAATTTTAAACAGCCGGGATGATACTCCCGGCCGCCAAGGTTTTCAAATTCAAGATATCCACCGATTTCTTTCATATCTGTTACCTGCCAACTGATTTTGTGTTATGCGATCTGATCCGGCGTGTCGATATCCTTCTGCCTGAGAACATAATGGGGCATTTTCTTTGTCTCATCAAGGATGTGCATCAGATATTCTCCGAGAATGCCGACAGACAGGAGCGTCAGTCCCGTGGAAGCAAGCATGACGAGAATCAGAGAAGTCCAGCCCTGTACGGATGTACCGACCACGAAGTAGCGGATGAGATAGAACAGACCCAGCAGCATACTCACAAAGAACGTTATGATTCCTATGTTCCGCACGATGATGAGCGGCAGGGCCGAGTTCGTCGTGATATCATAGAGCAGCTCTTTAATAAGCTCTTTCATTGTGTAGCCGCTCTTGCCGTATGCCCTCTCCGCATGGTGCACATCCACGTTGATGATTCTGTTTGAACTCATGACAAGAAGATTTCCTATCTGCGGAAGATGGATCGATGTGTCCATGATGGCGTCGACAATAAAGCGCCGCATGAGACGGAAACTGGTGATTTCGAGATCGGGATCCTTGCCGAGCATCTTTGATGTCATGGATACGGAGATTCTTGTGCCGATCTTGCGGATAAGGTTGTGCTTGCGTCCTTCATAGCGGGCAAGAATGACGTCCACGTCGTCCCGCTCGTTCATTACTTTGATCAGCTTCGGGATCTCTTCGGGCGGATGCTGGAGATCGTCATCCATTGTGATGACAAAATCTCCCTGTACATAATGGAAGCCGCACAGAAGGGCAGGGTGCTGTCCGAAATTCCTTGCCATCTGGAATATCTTGACCCGGTCATCTTTCGCGCGGAGCGCTTTCATAACATTCCAGGAGCCGTCCTTGGAACCATCGTCCACAAGGAGCAGTTCAAAGGGTTCTTTGATTTCTTCATCGAATACTTTTGCCAGACGTGTGTAGAGTTCGTCCAGCATATGCTCGCCGTAGTAAACGGGCACGACGATTGAGTACAGACTCATGATTTCCTCGTTCTATGTATTGTAATTAGATGATTAATACGTCAAAAGCAGGTTACGGATTGTTCCGTGCTTCGCAATCCTCCGATCATCAGATTGTTTCAGGCACTGTAACAATATACCATGTTTAAGGCTTTCTTGCAACTAATCATCGTTGATGCTATAATGACTCTATCTGTACTAAGATACGGATATGTTTATATATCCGAAAAGCAAAGAAGGAGATCAATCTTATTATGAGAACATATGTCGTAACGGGCGGCGCCGGTTTTATCGGCTCAAATTATATTCATTACATGTTCAGAAAGTACGGCGATGAGATCCGCATCATCAATGTGGACAAGCTCACATACGCCGGCAACTTAGAGAATCTTAAAGATGTGGAGAACAGGGATAACTATACTTTTGTAAGAGCGGATATCTGTGACGCGGAAGCCATCGGAAAAATCTTTGAAGAAAATGACGTCGACCGCGTTGTGCATTTTGCAGCGGAGAGCCACGTAGACAGATCGATCAAGGATCCCGGCGTTTTCGTAAAGACAAATGTTCTCGGCACGCTCACAATGCTCAACGCCGCAAGGGCTGCATGGGAGAGAGAAGACGGGACCTATCCGGAAGGAAAGAAGTTCCTTCATGTCTCCACCGATGAGGTATACGGATCGCTTTCCGATCCGGAAGATTATTTCTATGAGACGACGCCGTATGATCCGCACAGCCCGTATTCAGCCAGCAAGGCTTCGTCCGACTTTATGGTCAAAGCCTTCATGGATACCTATAAGTTCCCGGCGAACATCACGAACTGCAGCAACAATTACGGTCCGTATCAGTTCCCGGAGAAGCTCATTCCGCTCATGATCAACAATGCCCTTCACGGAAAATCACTCCCGGTCTACGGAGACGGAAAGAACGTACGCGACTGGCTGTATGTTGAGGACCACTGCAAGGGTATCGATATGGTCCAGGAAAAGGGAAGGCTCTTTGAGACTTACAACATCGGCGGCCATAATGAGAGAGAGAATATTCAGATCGTAAAGACAATCATCAGGACACTTCAGGAAGAGCTTTCGGATGACGATCCGAGAAAAGCGCTCGTTAACGAAGATCTTATCAAATATGTTACGGACCGCAAGGGACATGACCGCAGATATGCTATCGCGCCTGACAAAATCAAAGCTGAGATCGGCTGGTATCCGGAGACATGCTTCGAAGAGGGAATCAAAAAGACGATCCGCTGGTATTTCGACAACCAGGAGTGGATGGACCATGTGACCAGCGGCAATTATCAGAAGTATTATGAGGACATGTATGCGGGACGCTGATGCGACCGCTTTTGCGAAGGAGAATTGAGATATGAAGGGAATTATTCTTGCAGGCGGATCCGGAACGAGGCTTTACCCGCTCACAAAGGCGGTCAGTAAGCAGATGATGCCGGTCTATGACAAACCGATGATTTATTACCCGCTTTCAACGCTGATGCTCGCCGGGATCAGGGAGGTCCTGATCATTTCGACTCCGCGCGATCTTCCGGCTTTCGAGGAGCTGTTCGGGGACGGAAGCCAGCTCGGAATGCATTTTGAATATGCTGTCCAGGATAAGCCCAGAGGACTTGCCGACGCGTTCATTATCGGTGCGGATTTCATCGGCGATGACAGAGTAGCTCTTGTTCTCGGAGACAATATTTTCTATGGCCAGAGCTTTTCCAAAGTCCTGAAGGAAGCCGCGGCGAGAGAGAAAGGCGCTACTATTTTCGGCTATTATGTAAAGGATCCTTCCGAATACGGCGTCGTTGAATTCGATGAGGAAGGAAAGGCTATTTCCATCGAGGAGAAGCCTAAATATCCGAAGTCAAAGTACGCCGTCCCGGGTCTGTATTTCTACGACAACGACGTTGTACAGATCGCACGTAACGTCAAGCCGTCGGCAAGAGGTGAAATTGAGATCACTTCCATCAATAACGAGTATCTCCGAAGAGGAGACCTTTATGTACAGACGCTCGGACGCGGATTTGCGTGGCTCGATACCGGAAACCACGACATGCTGCTCGATGCGGCCGATTTCGTGGCGGCTTTCCAGAAGCGTCAGGGAATGTATATCTCATGCATCGAAGAAATCGCTTTCAGACGCGGTTTCATCGACGCAGCTCAGCTGAGAAGGCTTGCGCAGCCGCTTATGAAGACACACTACGGCCAGTACCTGCTTGATGTCGCGGACGGACTGTAAAACAGGCAGAATCCGAGAAGTGGGATACAAAGTATTTTTATTCTTCATCGCGCAATACTCGTGACTTCAGTCGTGAGATACGCGCGC
>CAMYVI010000024.1 GCA_947302185.1 uncultured Lachnospiraceae bacterium | reverse complement strand
GCTTCTGCGATCGTTTGTTCCGCCTGTTTTTGAGCTTTGTTCAGACCAGCTTTGTCAGATGGCTGTAAGCGACGCTAACGGTATTGCAACATTCAAGACGGATCCCGGCGACTATACGGCTCACATCCTCGCGGCTCCGGAAGGATATGACGGAACGGACGAGGAGCTTACCCTGACAGCTGAAAAGCGTATGGATGTGTTCAACCTCAACCGAAACGAAGAGTACACTGAGTACACTGCTTCCGAAGAAACATCCGAAAGTGAAGAAGATTCATTAACCTATAAGAAAACGGCTGATTTCTGGACATGTCCGGAAACAGGATTTGATATCGATCTTCCCGAGTATCTTAAAGACTGCAAAGGACAGCCGTTTATAGAGGATTGCAAAGAAGCTCAGTTGGGTTCCGGCGTATTTTACGCATACATGGGTTTCTTAGGTCGGACGGATGAGGAACGCGAAGAATTCTCCGGATTACTCGAAGGGCTTGATATGAATGATCCGGAAGACGAAGCGACCGCAAATGAAGCAACCATGGCGTATAGTTCCGTAGGTCAGTTACCGTTCCTCCTCATAGTAGCTATCAAGGACGGTGTGGATTATGATGAAGCAATGTTTTTGATTTTCAATGATGTCGACGATATCGTAAAATCGGAAGAAATCGGTCAGGTAGATTCTTACACGTATTATTATATCGTACCGGATACAGAAAAATATGTAGAGCCGTACAAGGATGTATTGTCTGAGGAAATGCTCGCGGAATACCGGTTATTGGTGGAATCGGCTGACGACATAGCAGCCGGCGTTCATGTCAGAGGACCTCAGCCCACTCTCCGGCCGACAGAAGTGGGATCTGTACTCTCATTTGAAACAACGGATCTGGACGGTAATCCTGTAAAGAGTGAAGATCTCTTCAGCGAACACTCGGTCACTATGATAAACGTGTGGACAACATGGTGCAACCTCTGCCATGATGAGATGTCCGATCTTGAAAAGCTGAATCAGGATATCGAGGAAGACGGCTGCCACATCATAGGAATCTGCACTGACACACTCGGCGGTGACGAATCTACCGTTGAGCTGGCAAAGAGCATTCTGGAAGAGAACGGCGTCACATATACGAATCTCGTCAACACACAGGAAATGGCTGATCAGCTCACAATCAGCGGATATCCGACAACCTACTTCGTAAACAGTGACGGTGAGATTCTGACAATTCCGGTCTCCGGACCGAGCTTTGACCTGTATCATGAACGGTTAGAGGAGGCGCTGGCATCGTTAGGCTGAATCAGGAAGTAAAATAATATAAACGGGGAACTGCCGCATTAAGGCGTGCAGCTGCAATGTATTGCAGACGACATTTGCAAATGTCTGTAATACATTGCGGCGACACTTCTTAATGCGGCAGTTCTTTTTTGTTTTCCGCATTTTCGGTCCTCTGCGGTATGACGAGATTCGATTACCGGATTCACAGAGCGGTTCCGATAATTTTATTATCAGTTTTTTCGGATAAAGATGCGCATTTAAAATAGACATGTTATAATATTTTCAACAAATAAGAGCTGTCTTTCGAAATAATGGACTATTTCAAATATGACATAAAAACGGAAAGCGCTTCTGCACTCTTACTCCGGCGGTTATGCTCCGCCGGAAAACAAAATCCAGATAAGGAGGAGGTACCTACATGAAACTACGAAGATTAGTATCCATCCTGCTTGCCCTGTGCATGATCATCGGACTGATACCGATGACTGCTTTCGCAGACGATGCAACGGATGAAGGTACGGCGACAATCAGAACATCCAAGTATGTCGCCGGCACAATGCTTACCCGAACAGAGAGTACTCCGTTCGGAGTCACCATGACGTTCCCGTACATACAATTCGACGCTGATCTGTACGAGAACGTTTATTTCTTCGCCGTAATGAAAGGAGATGACCCGACAGAAGACCCGACAAATAAAACGATGGTCACGGCTGTTCCGGCCGGAATCGAGAACACCTTCCGCGTCTCGGAAAACAACTCCGACGATGATACAGGATTCTGGACAGCAGAGCTGAACTATCCGGAAGGCTATATCTATTGGGATACGGATCCCGGTATTATGAACTATTTCCGGCCGGACTTCGATTACTATGCCTATACCTGGACGGATACTTCACTCACAAAACATGCGGAGAGCGCCCCATCCTATGACGCCGAAACCGGTACATACATTAACGGAAATATTACATATTATACGGATGATCAGGGTAATTGCTATCTTTACGACAGCGATTTAGATACGTACGTCGAAGCAGATCCATCAGAGACTATCGTGACATACTTTACATTTGCCTCAAACGGTGACTTTGCCCAGGTGACGGGGTTGAATAGCGATGACACAGAAATCATTATTCCCGACTATGTTCCGGGTAATTATCCTGATGAAAGTCTGCGCGGCAGAACCGTCACCGCCGTCGACATCGAAGCAATGCGCTACAAAAACATTGTCTCCGTCACCATGGGTGACTACATCGATACGATCCGGCTGGGAGCTTTTGCCGACTGCACGTCCCTGGAGGAGGTAATCGTCGGCAGCGGTCTGCAAACCATCGGGGAGGCGGCCTTCAACAGCTGTTCCTCTCTTACGAAGTTCCAGACGACTTCCATGAACCAGGTCAATATTGAAAGCAATGGCCGCGATTTAGATCCGTTCCGGTTTACAAACGAAGCTCTGAAATTATACTGCCCGCACCGTGCGCCGATCCGGAAAACATTTGAAGACGGCTGGCAATGTCATAATACAGGTCACGTGTTTATCAGCGGGCATAACTTAATCGTTCCGCAGCATGAGTATCAGAGATATATCTGGGATCTGAGTGACACGGCGAATCCGCAGTGTTTATTCCGCTTCAAGTGCGATGTCTACAATGACGCTATGTGCTTCTATGAAGAAACAATTCCGGCGGATTCTGTTACCTGGGAATCGACTGATTGTACGCAGCCCGGCACGATAACCTACACCGCGACGCTCAGTTATGATCTTGATGAAGACGGGACTCCTGAAACTTATACAGCACAGACTGAGCAAACTACTCAGGCCGGTACTCACAGCTTCGGTACACCTGTGTGGGACTGGGCAGAGGATCACAGCACTTGCCGGGCTGCCTTCAAATGCGAAATCTGCGGAACGGACAGTATCCTTGATGCGGAAGTGACCACGAGTGAAACCCCGGCCACACATGAAGAAAGCGGTGTAAAAACTTATACTGCCACTGTCACAGGCGAAGACGGCGTCGAATACACGGATACTTACTCTGAAACTATACCGATCATAGAGCATGATTACAGGAAGTGTGAGGCTGCCGTACCGACCTACGATGCGGAAACCGGAACATATACGAACGGAAATATCGAACACTACACCTGCTCCGGCTGTGATAAATACTTTACCTATGACAATGAAACGGGCACCTATACAGAGACAACGGCTGCAAATGTCTCAGTCCCGTACTTCAGAATTGACGACAACGGCATCTATGTGCGTATTATGGGATATAACGGAACCGATTCGGAAATTATCGTCCCCGATACGGTGCCTGACAACTATCCCAATGAAGCGATTCGGGGTAAAACCATTAATTCCATTAACCAGTCCGCTTTCAAGGATAATACAACAATCACAAAGGTTGTCATGGGTGACAAAATAAAGCACATCGGCTGGGAGGCTTTCCGGAGAGCTTTAAACCTTGAGGAAATCTTTATCGGTTCCGGTATAAGTCAGTTCGACTCAGACGTATTCTTCGAGTGCCCCTCGCTCAGAAAGTTCACCTGTACGAAAACGACCGGCTCTGTTAAACTCAGTGCCTACACCATCGATAAGGAACTGCTTTCAAACGTCACCTTCTACGGCATGCACAGCGGATCTTTCCGTGACTGTACCGGTTTTACCTTTTTTACACAATCCTCACCCCCTCCTATGCACTACATCGGTCTGGACGCACATAAAGGCGTCACATGGAACTGGTCGGAGGATCTGGGAAGCGCCACAGCGACATTTGACCCCTGCACGGATTGCGATTACAGCGGTGAGCTCGAAGCCACGGTCAGTTACGAAGTTACCACTCCTCCGACAGCTTCTACGGATGGAGTCGGCACTTACACAGCTGTCGCTGTAGATGAAAACGGCAATGAGTACACCGATACAAAGACGGTATCGATACCTGCAGCAGGTGAACCGAAGTTTGAGACGCTTTCTCTGGTCCTGTCCGGCAAAATAGGTGTCAACTTCTTTATGAATCTTCCGCAGCTCGAAGGAGTAGATTATTCTGACAGCTATATGGAATTTACAGTTGACGGCAAGGGAGGAGCCACGACAACGGATGCATTCGATGAGAACTTTATGAACGACACCAACAAGTTCTATGGTTTTACCTGCTATATCAGTTCCATCCAGATGGCGGATACGATTACAGCGGTGTTCCATTACGGTGACGGACAGACGGTCCAAACGACTTATTCTGTCAGGGATTACCTCGAGAATTTTGAAGGATATGCCGCAAATTATGACGATACGACTGTAGCCTTGATCAGAGCTCTCGGAGATTACGGTCACTACGTACAGCTGTTTCTGTCGGATGAAAGAGGCTGGACTATCGGTGTAGACCATGCAGAGATGGACTGCTACTATACCGGCGACTTTGATCTTGAAGCGCTTAAATACGCAACTGCACAGTACGCAGCCAGAAAAGACGGCACGGATAATGCTATAAAGAAAATCTCCGTCTCGCTGGTGCTCGATAGCGGAACAGATATCAGAGTTCATTTCAAACCTGCTTCCGATTGTAATCTTTCCGCTTCTGTGGACAACGTCAGTTATGAAGATATAGAACTGTCCGGCGGGCGTTTTCTTGTGGAAATTACTGACATAGCCGCGCACGACCTCGGAACCCCGCACATCATCGAAGCAGTCACGGATTCCGGAAGAACGAGACTCCAATTGTCTGCGCTCTCGTATGTGAACGCCATCCTGTCAGGCAGTAGTGACGGCAATGCACTGAATGCGGCTGCGGCTATTTATAATTATTATATGGCAGCACAGGCATATAAAAACACTCATTGAGTACTGATGCTTACCCGTCTCTCCCGTTGTCACTATAGCAACATTAATATGAGATGATTACAATGCCCCAAGTATCATTCTGACACCGAACTTGCTCGAGGTGAAAGAATGACACTTGGGGCATGCCCTATATGAGCGGGAAGTGCAAAATCTAACGAAATACCTTTATATCCATTGATTGCATGCTCACTGCTTTTTCCTGAGTTTTACTTTAGATCTTCCTCTCCGGGACGTATGACCTTATAGCCATACGACTCCAGTACTGCAATTACTTCAGATGTTATATTCACTTTAAGATCGGCATCCCTGATATATGAACGGTCAATTAACCTGTACAAGTCCCCCACAGATATGTTTATTACCTCGGCAAGTCTCCTGAGATTATCACGGTCCGGAATTCCCCCATCTGTCTCCCATTTAGCGACCGCTGATTTTGAAACCCCCATCTTTCCTGCCAGTTCCTCCTGAGTCATTTTCATGTGATTTCTTCTCATCGCTATAATTTTTCCCAAGCTGTTTTTCTCTTTCATCACTACACCCCTCTATCATGATAAATCCTCTTATCGGCAATGCCAAATTACTTTTTGATTTCGCAGAGTAAACAAATAAATGTCCGGCTCTTCAATAATATATAAAGATAAGGCATGAAAAACCCCCACCAAAAAGGTGGGGTTATTGCTTTAATCTCCGAATATAAGCGAAAAACATGCTTACTGTGAAATATATTTCTTGTTAATAGGAACAGCTCGCTCAATCATAGCCCTTTCTATCTCCTCGGCACTCCAACCTGCTCTCTCCATACCGGTAGGGCAATTCGGATCTGAAAGAGGGCAGTTGCTGCGGCATCCGCCGCAGAAGCCTGATTTCTGTTCTTTTGAATTATTATGATTTATTTCTATATTCATTTCCGTTAGCTATATCTCCTTTCAGTTACTGATCACCGGGTTTATATTTCTGAATTTTCCTCATCATTTTCCTCATCTATTCTGCTTCTGAAAGTCATCGAGAAAAATATTCTTCCTATGAATCATAATATCACAATAAATAATACAGACAAGTCATCTATATAAATGCAAATTCAAAAGGTTAATAGACAAACTAAATTAGACTTTGCCAAGGTAAATCTGTGGTAAAACTCTAATTTACTTTGGCAATTAAATAATAAAATACAGAAAAAGTAAATCTATTGTTCCTCTACACTTTTAATACGTATAAATTCACAGAGGCTCCATTCCTACCAATTCAGGAGTCCCTGTTGCAATAACCTATGTACTGATATATCATTAATAGTAAACAGGAGGAACTTATGAAAAAATTTGCTGTCATAATCACTGCCCTTCTCGTCTTCACATCGCTCGCCTTTGCAGGTTGCGGCAAAAGCCAGACGAAGTTTACCATAGGACGAGACAACCTTGACCTTGTAGCCGAAGGAAATAATTTGACGTTAAGCCTCACGGGAATTCCTTCCACCGGATACGAATGGACCTGCGAAATCGACGATGAAAGCCTGCTGACTGAGAAAAACCACGAGACAAAGGAGTCAAATAGTGATTCATCTGAACCCCTTGTCGGCACGTCAGTGACGGAAGAATACACTTATGAAGCCAGTGGCAGCGGTGAAGTAAAGCTCACAGCGAAATACGCCCGCAACTGGGAAGAGACCTCTGATGATATCGAACACGTATTCATCATCACCATAGAGGATGGAGAAATCACTATGGTCAGCGAAGAGGGCGAACCTACTCTTGATGAAATTATCAACGAAGCGATGACTCTTCCCGACTCCTCTGTAACAGAATCCAGTGAGTCATAATTATTATCTTACATAAAAAACACCGGAGCTTATCATCTAGCTCCGGTGTTTTTGCTATTATTGTTATTCGCCCTGCTCTTCGTTCCGGGTTTCGTTCTGATCTTCGCTCTGTGCAGCGTTCTGATTATCATTGCCTCCCATTCCCATGGAGCCACCCATCATTGCGCCCATCATCGCTGCCATCGGGTTTTCACCATTCTCGCCGTTGCCCGTCATGCCGCCCATCATGCGTGCCAGCATTGCCATCGGGTTCTGGCCTTCACTGCCTTCGCCACCCATCATTGCTGCCATCGGATTCTCGCCATTCTCGCCGTTGCCCGTCATGCCGCCCATCATGCCTGCCAGCATTGCCATCGGGTTCTGTTCCGCTGCAGGGCGATTAAGTGATGAAAGGAAACAAACACGGCTTCAGGCGGATCCTGGCCATCCTGCTCAGTGTTATGCTCTTCGTCAGCAATCTGGCACTTACTGCCTTTGCGGACGAGGGAACAGCCACTCTAACCGACCGGGAAGAAAACGCCGGTGAAATAATTAATGACAGCAATCCGGAATATGTCCTCCCCGGCACCGACACCTACATGATCACTGCGTCCGTACTTACCTACGCGAGGTCCTGCGTCATAAAGAAAAAAGGGACGGAGGAGGAGAAGAACCTCGGCAAGGCACTTTATCTTTACAATGCGGCCGCCGTTGCGGCGTTCGGCCAATAATGAGATGCCGCACTAAGAAGTGATTCTTAGTGCGGCGCTTTCGCTTTTTACGTCATAGGAGAGGGGCTTGATAAAGGTAGTCCTCACGCAGGTTCTCTAAGTTAAGCTGTTATTTTCTAATAGTTATAACAAATATCGCAATATTCTGTTTGGCATATTATTGATTATGGAGGTGTTCCGACAATAATAAGGTAAATATCCGTCAGCCAAATGCCGTCAGATAACATATAACACAGAAGCTGATTACCGTGAGCCATATCGCAAAGCATAACGGTGGAACAAAAAAGACTGCCAATAGATTTAAAAGGCATTCCCGGATTTCCCGGAAATCAGTTTTCTGTCTGTATCTTCTGTATCTCTTCCCTTCTTCGGTCCTTATATATATAAGAGGCTTATCGTACATCTCCACCAACCCCAGTTTTAATACGCAGACCGGAACGACAGGCACCATAATGCAAAACCAGACCGCAGAACCGCCTAAATGAATGTCGGAAAAATTGAATCCGTTCAGAAAAAGGGCTATGATGACCGGAAGAAACAGAACGATGAGGCTTAGCACAAGCATCCGCAAAATCCTTCCCGGTGTAGCGAACTTTAAGAGTACAGTCTGCTCTGTACCATTGATCTTGCTGAAGAACACCGGATGAACCGCCTTGTTTTCAACCTTAATACTATACGGCGCAAGTTTCCCGTCTATGCGGCGATAAGTTCTCTCCCCTGATGTAAATATTTGCCTGCCTGCTCCGACAATCAGCCTGTTCTTTGTCGTATCACTGAAAACGCACAGAGTTACAATCATGAAAAACGCCGCCAGAATTCCCGTTATCATGAGCGCACTTCCGGGCTCCATTCCGAAAAGTATGAAACTTCCTAAAGAAATCACACTAAGCAGAACAGTTGAAAGTACTGCTTTCAACCACCATGGCAGAAAAATAAAATGCGACTCCTTTTCGGCCCGGACGCTAACTTTTCCTGTCTGACCGTTTACGGCAGCCATCATATCGTCCCGGCAAATATAGTATACGGGAAGAAGAACAGGGAGACGGACCGCAGATGACACATCTGCCTTAACGTCTACAGCCTTTGTCTGCATCACTTTCCGCAGGTCAGCGGCATACATTTTTTCAGCCTCCCTGTTCGCCCGCTCTTTTAATTCCTTATCCGCAATATCCGAGATTTTAACGCATTGTCCTGAGACATATGCAAAATCAAATTCTTCCATCTCGGTACAATCGTACGGCTCCATCCCGTCAAGCAGCAGATTATCAAGCCGGGCGGAACGATTGATGAATTCACTATTTAAAAACCCTTCACATCTGTAAGTACTTCCTCCATCCATCCTTGACACTTTCATGTGTACAGGTCCGCGCACAAGATCATACGGAAGATAAACGCCTCTTAAATCATCAATATGCGAGCGAAGCTTTTTTGCCTCCGGTTTCCGTTTATTTTTACCGCACCAGTCGCTTAGCATTTCGGCAGCTTCTTCCCGTGTCAACTGAAATGGTATAATGCACTCCGGCATCCCTTCGGAACCCAGATAATCCCGGCGGACAAGATCCCGCCCGCAGAAGGCACATTTGGATATCGCACTGCCCTCCTCAAAAATGACATCCGCCCCGCAGTTATTGCAGGATGCCCGCAGCAGTCTGTATTTTTTTGCTTCACTCCGGATTCTTTTTCCCAATATGGTACGGAATCCCTGCTTTTCTCGAAGTGCGTCACTGATCTGAATTTTCCCTCCGCAATACCCACACAGGTATTCCTGCCTGACGATATCAAATTCTGCAGACGCCCCACAGTTCGGACAGTGTATGTCGGTGATACTATTTTTCATACCGGTATTTATCTATTTCTCAAATAAGTCTTTCCTCAGGCAGCATAATGAAGGTGCTTCGCACCATGCGCGGCGCGGCAAGAACGCCGAGGCGTTCTTGAAAGTTTTATCGCAGATTTGCCGCAGCCTCATAATACTTATAAAGCGCACAATACAAGTTAGTCTGAGCCTCGCCGGTCGAATTATTCAGACAGATATTGGCAAGCGCCATGACGGAAATATCGATTAATGAAGCACCACCATCTGTATCTAAGACCACGTGATAGCTGTCCCCGAGCTTAGTGACGGATATATCGGGAATCTTTATACGATACCTTCCATCCTGACGCAGGGCTGCCGGCACCTTTTTGTCATTGACCGTACACGTCATGGAGCCCTTGTATCCTTCCGCAGGCCGGATGTTAAGGTTCATGGTAGTGGTAGTATCAAGGACAAGGGAACAAGTTGCCTTCGCAATATCAGATTTGATAAACGACCCTGAATACTGATAAGACGCAATCAAATCCTTAATTTCATCGACATTGTAGGATGTGACTGACGGCTCCGATACTTCCTTGTATTCTTCTCCGATTGTCCATCCGTTAGCCTCCGACAGGTAAATCTGCGCATAGTAGCAGTAATCTTTCATCGCTGTGACAAAGGCCCCTAACTCATCCGTAAACACATTCTGTACGAATCCTTCTTCGATATACTGCTGTACAGAAGAAGTCGTATCCGCCTCAAAGTTCTCATTGTTTATCGTGTAATGGAGAACAGCATGAATATTCTCTGCCATCTGGATTGATGAGACATGACACGTAAATCCGTAATATTCACCGGTTTGATTCAGGAATTCCGGGTCATAATCCACGCGGATCTCCTGACCGGAATCTCCTACTGTAAATATCACATATGTTTCTTCCCTTTCCTCCTCCGTCAGGCCGGACAGGTCCGCAAAGAAGTTGACGCCGATGTCTCCGGAAACAATAAGAGAATTCATCATGAAGGACGCTCCTTCAGAGAAGTCAACCGGAATCAGGATCCTGCCGTTCAACACGGTATTGTCCTCAAGTAAATCGGCAGCCTCAAAAACAGTCCCGTCCTCCGGATCCATAAACTTCTTCTTCAGCGTAACAGTGTCATTTTCCTGATAATAGTCAGAACAAATAGTGACAGACGGAAGCACACTCGGGTAGTCAAATGTAATCTGTGTGGTATCCTCGGAATTTTTTCCGGAACCGATTCCTCTTGCCTTTACATCGCCTCCGCGGATAATAATATCCGGTCCTGCGCTGTCAGACGAGCCGCCGATTCCCGCCGCGTATGCGCCGCCCTCAGCATTGACAACTCCGCCTCGAATGTTAATGACGCCTCTGTCGGATGCATCGGCGTGATAACCTGTTCCGATTCCGGCTCCTCCTATGCTCAGATCCCCGTCAGTGCAGCTTCCTCCCACTGCATATACATACCCGCCGTTTATATTAACAGTGCCTGCGCCGTAAGCGGCTTCTTCGTCAAGCGCAGCGCAGCCGCCGATACCGGCACTGCCGTAATCTCCGTACGCCTCGATGCTTCCGCCGTTGATCGTTATGGTTCCCGCTGTACCTCCGTTCCCGCCAATACCGGCACCATTCATTCTGCCATTATCATTATAAGCAAGGATTCTTCCGGGATTTTTACCTTCGCTCTGCCCCCAGACGGTAAATGATGTTCCTTCATTGACCGTGATTCCCTGGGTTGCGGTCAACGTGGCGCCATCACACAGGACAAGATTGACATCATCGCCGGTTATGACAAGATTTTCATAAATATCCCTGTCGTCCAACAGCACATACCAGCCGTTATCCCATTCTGTATCATACCCGTCAACCGGTGTATACTCCCGTAACGGCTCCATAGGCTGTCCGGAAGCATTGATGTACGGTATTTCATTCAGGCTCAATTCCATGCTTACCCGGACATTCGATTCCGGCATGATGAAATATCCGCCGTACTTCTCCTCAGGCATTACCGGTATTTCCTGACCTTCATCATCAAGCACGATATACTTTTCCACGTTGTAGCCATACTTCACATCGGTTTTAAGAACTACTCTTTCTCCGGCAAAAGACTTATTGATTCCGTTTCTCGGACTGTATGTCGTGCCGAATTCAATCCAATAGAGATCGCTCTCTTCTGCTGTGATCCTGTAGGTTTTAAGGGGAGCCGGAATCAGAGTCTTCAATGCCAGATCATTTGCGTTATTTGAGACGATTGTTTCTTCATAGTACTCTTTAAACGGCTTGCGGATCGTGATGGTCCCGTTGAAGCTTCGGGCATAGATTCTGGTCGACAGCTCATCATCATAATCCAGATAGATTTCCGTAGCCTCAGGGTTGATGCCATATAATCCGCTTCCGATGCCGGTTGTTTTGTCAGTAGTATAGCCGGTACTTACATCTCCTCCGTTAATAGTGATGCTGCCTCCTGTCGTAAAGGCGCTGCTTCCTATGCCTGCAGCGAGCACCCCGCCGGTGGCAGAGACTTGTCCTCCGTTAATCGTAATGGTTCCTGCCTTACCTCCGTTACCTCCGCCGATTCCGGCAGCACTGTCTCCGCCTTGTGCATACACGTATCCGCCGTTTATGGTAATGATGTTCGTTCCCGAAGCGTAAGGCTCATCTGAATTGCCTCCGCCGATTCCTGCGGAACCGCCTTCTCCTATCGCATAGATATCACCTCCGTTGATGATAATTTCTCCCGCAGGACCGGACTTGCCGCCGATACCGGAATACCCTTCGTCACCGCTATGTCCGCTGCAGTCGATAAACAGCGCTCCACAGCTGACCTGGTTAACTTCATCATAATACTTCTCGGTCTGTGCCCATATGGTCAGCTTACTGCCGGGATCCACGGTAATTCCGTCGGTGGAATCAATACGCGCGTTGTTGCACAGAATGATATTGACATCATCGCCCAATGTTGTCACACGGCCGCTCAGGGTAACTTCGCCTTCCGCCACATACCATCCGTTTTGCCATTCAAGAGTATTTTCCGTAACCAGTGTATAGTCCGTAACCGCCGGCTGCTCTGCACCCTTCGAATTTACATAAGAAACAGGCTCGACAGAGCCGACCTGTTCCTCCGTTTCCTCGATGAAGTCCGGTTCATCATCGATATCATCACAAGGTGTTAAAGTATCCGCGTAAACTCCTTCGGCCTCCGGAATATCTTCAACACCTTCATAAGGCGCTTCAGCATCTCGGGCAGACGTATCCGCAAAGGAAACGTTTTTCTCAACGTTCTCCGGTTCGATGGCAATGACGTCTTGAGCCTCCGTCTCTTCCCGATTTTCCGCATATGCGCTGACCGACAAGGAACCGGTCAGCAGGCAGAGAGTCAGAAAAACCGCTGTCCATTTTCTGTACTTCATAGTGCTTCCTCCTCTTTTCTCCTCAAAACCTGTTTGATGTTTTCAGAAACTGCAGCTGTCACTTCCTCAGCTATATTCAGGCAAATTTCTTTTTTTCCTGAACTTGATAGTAAAATTATATCATATGCAGGCAATAGAACATATTACTTTTGTGCGGGAATTCAAATTCTGATATTTCAATAATATTGCCCGGCGAACTCACGACTAAGATCGCGTGAATACGCCGGGCATTTAATCTTTATTTATTAAGTGCTGCGCTCAAAGAATTCGGCACGCCTCTCGGACCGCGCACCGCGAAAATCCCATATTCATTCTTGAGCGTCTCAAATGTGAATCTTTCCGGATCATACCGTCTTAACAGCCTGATTTTCATCAGGGCTTTTATAGTCAGCTCACCGTTCTGATAATCGTAAGGAATATCCGTCTCCGTCACAATACACTTAAAGAGAATCGCTGAAACCGGAGCCCCGACGTACATAAACACAGTGTCTCCTTTACGGATACCGGCCCCCTGTTTCCAGTTTATCGTATCCGTATCATCATATGCATGGACACTGTCATAATACTTCAGGTTGGAAGGAATGATCCACTCCTTAGGCGGCCGCATTTTCTGTTTCTTCTTAACAGACGCTGTCGCCAAGAAGCTCATATCGATCAGATCAAATATCCTTTTCTCAGGTACAGTGCCGTCCAACAGGACCGTAATCCAGTGGAGCTTATTCATGTGATAAGCAGGCATGATGCCTTCGTCCCGCATAATAATGTCTCTGAAAAACATATCATCCAGTTTCAGATTAATCACATCAATGTTACCGCTGCCGGAAAGACCCAGCTTTCTCTTCTCAACTCCCATCACCAGTGCAAACCACTTTTTATTGTCGCTATGCCGGAAAACGGCGTTACCGTCATATTTCCGCCAGGGATATTCCGGCAGCGTACTGTATTTCTCCTTGATATAATCGAACACTGTCTGCCGATTCATATTTCCTCCCGCTTACCAGCTCTTTTCATCAGAAGGTGCATCTCATCATCAATCCGGCTGTACTCATCTGACCTCTTTAGGGTTCCTGACTCTTTTATCAGGATCAGGTGTACAGAAAATCAGCCCAGTAATACTGGCTCATATACTCCCGGTCGTAGGCGTTTACCGCCCCCGGATCAAGTTCACAGAACCGGTAATAGTCACAATCCAGAAGATCCGGATTTACTGCGAGAGAATTATAGCTTCGCACTACTACGCTTTCCGCCCCGATTTCCTTTAAACTCTTAATCATTGCATAGATATACGTCTGAAGCAGATTCTGCTGTTTCTCTATATAAGGCATATCTTCGAATAACGCGGCATAGATTTCCCTGGTCGTGCAGGAACTCCCGTGTCGATGAACAAGATATGCGAATACCTCCTTGGCCTTGCTCCTCTTAAATTTCACATGCTCGCCCGATGGCGTAAATACATCGAAGTTTCCGAAGCATCGGACCCTAAGCAGCACATTTTTCTTTGGAATAATGGGGAAACGCAGCTCAGCCAGCTCCCGTTCCACATCTTCCTTCGTCACCGGCTTCATAATATATCCGCTGGCCTTCATGTCCATGGCCTTCGTCACCGGCTTCATAATATATCCGCTGGCCTTCATGTCCATGGCGTCACCCTTGTAATCAGAGAAGCCTGTTACAAAAATGATATTCATTTTGGGATTTATATCTTTCAGCCGCTTCGCGGCCTCGACGCCGTTCATTCCCCTCATATGGATATCAAGAAAAGCGATTTCACATCCATGCTCTTCTGCATCCTCAAGAAGTTCATCCGGGTCGTCGAAAGTTGCCACATCCGCATCAGGCTTTGCCTGACGCACACACATCTCCAGCAGCTTAAGAGCCAGAGGTTCATCATCAAGACACAGTATTCTCATCTTTTTGTCCTTCCCGTGGGAGGATGATTGTTGCCGTTGTCCCCTCTCCCACTATACTCTTTATGACCACATCTCCTCCGCACATCTCCTTAATGCGCATACGCGTATTCTCAATTCCCATATGGGAACGGTTATCCTTGACTTTAGTCTGACCGGTATCGAACCCCGTGCCGTCATCCTTGACTACAATAATATACGCATTCTCAGATTCGAATGTTGAAACAGACACAGTTCCGCCCTCTTTTTTCTGGCCGACGCCATGCTTGACCGCATTCTCAACGAGAGGCTGAAGAGACAGAAGGGGGAGCACAAAACTTTCTGTACCTATATCATACTCTACATTCAGCTTGTCACCGAAACGCAGTTTTTCAATATACAGATATTTTTTCAGATGCTCATACTCTCTTTTAAAAGGAACCGGTTCAGTTTGATTCATGGAATCCATATTCTCACGAAGGTACTTGGCGAATGTTATGACGGCTGTCTGGGCTGCGGGCGGATCAAGAATACACAACATGGCGATAGATGTAAGAGCATTATATATAAAGTGCGGGCGGATCTGCGACGTCATAACGGATACACGTGCTTCATATAACTCCCGCTTTACCCGCTCATAGTGCAGCCTCTCTCTGTATCCTTTCCTTATATCCAGCATCATTTGGACGATATGTACGACAATTGTGACAGAAAGTCCCACCATCAGGAAATAAGGTTCCGTCCTGCCCGTAAAACGCGCCAATGCCATAATAACCATTGCGCCTTCCATGGGGCACCAGAACAGCAGGAACATCAGCTTATCAGCTCTGTCACTGATTTCCGTACCGAACGAAATCACTGTCACAAACGAACTCAGCACAATAATGATATTGTAAATCTGCGACAAGGCTACGAGATCTGCAGCACCTCTCAGATGAAGTATCGCACAGACCACGGTAAAGCAGACAAATCCCACCAAAATGATGCCCGAGACTGCTTTTGTAAGATCTTTCCTCATGTTTGTCCGAAAATATATAAGAAGCGCGATGACAAATAAATATCCCGACATCTTATCTACGAACATACACAAAGTAGGATCCAGTACCCAGTAATTCATAATACCGCTCATGCTCCGGATCGTCATATAACATCCCCAGAAAAAGCACAGCAAGCCAAAGGACAGGTACTTGTAATTCAACCTGCTCATGGAAACGCCGACAGCAGGAAAGAAAAACAATCCCAGACAGCTTACTATAGAAAACAGAATAACACCCGGTATATACTCTTTGACCAGAATGAGATACACTCCGTTTGCTTTGCTGGCAGAAAAGAAAATACTGTCTGAAAATGGCATTGTAAGATTATCATAAGGGTTTTCCGCTTCAAATATAAACGTCGTATCGGGGGTAATCCCCGTTGCACTATCCCCGGACAGGTACAGCATCTGTGTCACATATCCGGGCGTATCCGGCAAGTTAAACGCATACGGTTTAAATCTTGTCAGCGTATTTCTGAACTGCTGCCTTTCAGCATCGTCCATCCTGCTGTTATACTGATAGTATTCTTCACATTCTTCATCAAGAGTACGGTATTTATGTTCTAAACAAAGCTGTCCTTCCGCAGTTGTTAACTTAAACCAAATATTCTTGGCATAAACAGCTATCTCTGCATATCGATTATAGGGGGACGGAATAGTCCCTCTGATACGGATCGTATGGAATCTCTCATTTACCGATACACCGGGATCAATCTTTTTCCACTCTCCACCATCGATAGAATACTCGCCTTCCAGAAACATATTTCCCCTTCTGTAGAAATCAGGCGGTAAATAGTTTTTGAAAGCCATCCCGACAATTCCGGCCAGCATCAGAAAATTGAGCAGAGCTATGGCTATCACCAATCTTTTACTTTTTAAGACTCTCACATTATTCCTTTCTTCCGGGAATGTCTCTTCGTGAGCCATTCCTCACAGCAACCGGCATTGCATATAATATGCCGGTATGGCATTTCATAAGTAAAGGTGAATTCTGCAGGACCTGCTTCACAGGTTCTGTCTATATACAGTATATCATGATAAGGCCCGATTCTACTTACTAAGATGATTCAAAGTGAAAGGGAATAAACAAAAAAACCTCGAATCCTATGCAAACCATAGAATTTCGAGGCTTAATTTGAAGTGAAGCATCGGGGACTCGAACCCCGGACAACTTGATTAAAAGTCAAGTGCTCTA
>CAMYVI010000023.1 GCA_947302185.1 uncultured Lachnospiraceae bacterium | reverse complement strand
TCACATTCCGATTCAGTCCAGGCAACCTCTCCCTCCGTCACATAAATTTCATCGGAACTGTCGCCGCTTTCATCGATCCACGCAACATCGCCGTCAAGTTCAACGGTTTCCGTTCCCTGAACCGGTCCGTCCATTGCTCCTGCAATATCATTGGTCTCCGTTTTGATCTCAGTCTTTTCCTGACCC
Organism: uncultured Lachnospiraceae bacterium; assembly: GCA_947302185.1. The sequence continues at coordinate 16,932 of CAMYVI010000023.1, read as the reverse complement.
GACGGCGAGCATCCCGCTGCTGCAAGGGAAATTCCGACACACAGCGCGGCTACACTCACTCGCTTTCCGAGAGACCTGCGGCGGGCAAGTTCACGCTCCAGATACTGAAGCTCGCTCTCGCATCTCGGGCATGTTCCCTTACACTCTCCGTGAAAGCCGCATTCACGGGTCACATAGGGAATATCATTTTCATCAGCTATACGCCGGCGGATTTCTTTCAGGATCTTACATTTATCTTTTCCTCTCATATTCCGCTCCTTTCATTTTCCCTGCAGAGTATTTACTCATATCCGGAATTCCGAATTCTTCAAGAACGTCTCGGCGTCAGGTCATGACAATTGCCGCTCTGTGCCCGTTCTTTTACCTTATCAGGCTCTTTCCTTCCTGAGAATTCACGTTACCGGACCCAGATACTTTTTCAGCGCATATCCCTGTTTGCCGTTGTATTCGACCATAAAGAATCCGTTTGCGGAATCTTTAATCACATATACAATATCTCCCAAAGGAATCTGGCATATCTCCTGGGCTTCAGTTGACGGCTTTTTTCTGAGAGTAATGCTCTTTTTGCAATTGACGACCTTCCTGTATTCACCGATTGCAATCTGAGGTTCGAACTCATCAAGATACTTGCTTAGTGCGTATCCGGCAACATCATTATAGACGACATAGAGAAATCCGTTAGGTGCATCCGCAAGGTATACAACCGGGGCATACAACGGAATCTGTAAAACGGCATCGGAAGATGTCGAAGCTTTTTCCCGCAGAGATATGCTTTCGTTCACCCCTACTACCCACAGCGGCTGGCCATAATAATAGTCTGTTTCGTCTGCATCCTCTACGTCAGTTTCACTGTTGCGCAATGTCCGGAGGTAGGAAGAAAGAGCATATCCTTCAAGACCTTTATACTCTACCATATAGAAGCCGTTTGCGGCGTCCTTTATGACATACACGACCGCACCCAGAGGAATCTGACAGATCTCCGCAGCTTTTGTCGACGGCTTTTTCCTCAATGTTATGCTCTTCTTGCACTTATAAACTTCCATATACTCGCCGATTGCAATCTGCGGCTCGAACATATCCAGATACTCAGACAGTGCATAACCGGTCTTGCCCTTATAGTTCACATACAGGAAGCCGTTATCCGCATCCGATAAATATGTAACTGCCGCATATAACGGAATCTGCAGGATTGCATCAGCAGACGTAGACGGTTTGGTACGAAGCGAAATACTCTCTTTACAATTCACTACCCACAAAGCCTGACCGTATTCATATCCCGATGAACCCGAAGAACTCATCATCCGTAAACCTGATTTCTCTTCACCTGCGGCAGCAGTTTCGGTCGTACTGCCTTTAACAGCGTTGATTTCAAGCGACTTGAATTCTCCCTTCCGCGCGGATGCCGTATTCATATTTGATGCCAACGGACTCAGGTTCCCGCATGAAGAAAAGAGCATCATGCAGGCAAGCGCAATTGACAAAAATCCGATCTTCTCTCTTTTCACGGTATTCACCTCCCGCTAAGTTTAAAGTTGATGGAATTATAGCACTTATTTGTGTCTTTCCCGTGTTCCCGAGAGGTTCAGTCCCCCATAACATCCTCTTTCATTTCGTACGGCGTAACCGTATTGTCCTTTCTCTCCATATTGTCATAATGTTTGACCATCATAGGCTCAAAGAAATAATAAATGAACTTGCCGTCAAGGTCGATAAAGAACACGGCGAAAAGCCCCGCACTGTGCTGTTCATGATCCTGCGCACATGTTCATCGATTTCATGCCAGATCGGACGGTTGCCGTCCTGCGAATAATAAATCCTGTACAGAGCCTGTGCGACGCCGTTGATCGGATAATACGGCGTGTTGGCGGCCACATCCCATTTTTCATGTTCAAATGCCGTGAGCTTATTCTGTTCCTCCGCATATTTGCAGTACATGTCCCAGTCGAACGACACGCCGTACTGCTTCTCGATGAACTTCCAGCATTCCTCTATTTCACGCTGACAGTGCTCCTGCACAAGCGGATCGTCGTAGCGCATGGGCTGAGGCATGGCGAACAGCGGACGGTTCAGGAACCAGTCCTGCAGGACCGAAGTCGCAACGGATCCGTCACACGCCTCGTTGGATGTGATCATAGTCGGAGCGAAGTCCGGGTAATCATCGAGCACGAAAAGTTCGTATTCCGCCTGGCACATGGGACAGGGATCGGACGGCAGACCGATAGACTGAGCGGCATCGATATAATTGAGGACCGTATGATTGTTGACATGGCACGTGACGAAATACGGAATCATTTCCAGAGGGATATCTTCCAGGACATCATGAAAGCCATAGAAAATGCTGCCGCTGACAGTCTTAGTGGAAGCCCTCATATGTGTATTCACATCGGAATTACAGTTCACAGTATCTTTTCATATTCCGTTCCGTTTTCTTTTCCTTCGGCGGACAGAATCTTATCGCCCGGCCATCTTCCTGTAAATCGCTGCGTTCTGATGGTTCGGATCCGCTTCCAGCACCCTGCCAAAGCAGGAGGCTGCCTCGGCTTTCTGACCCAGTCCGAGCCTGCCGAGTCCCATCAGGTAGTTACAGTGGTTCACATTTTTCTGTGTCATATCCGCGTCAAATACGGACATGTCCGGCATGGACACCGCAAAATAGTCCATCTTGAAACTATCCCTGATATGCTGTTCGCCGTAGTCTACCAGCTTGTAGAATCTCGCATTGGCCTGCCCGGTAAGTCCCAGCTTTGCCTTGGCCAGGCCCTGATAGAGAACCATATCTGCCGGCTGATCATAATAATACATCACGCCCGCCGGCTCCATAGCGCCGAGCGTAGCCTTTTCATAACACTCTTTCGCTTCATCTGCTCTGCCCTGTCTCTCGAGAGCAAGACCGAGCGTAAAGTAAATATGATTGTCCTTTGTTCCTTCGAGCCGTCCTTCACCGAGACAAAGCGGCAGTTCCAGAGCCCTGCGCAGGAGATTCTCCGCTTTTGCGTCGTCACCCGCAAAGATGGCTTCTTTCGCCATCTCGAGGAGAGCTGTCTTATACTGCGTGGAGATTTTTCCCTCTGCACCTTCCCAGGTCCGGAATTCATGAGACATTATCGCATCATAAGCCTCTTCATACAGCCCGTTCAGATTCAGGACCGTCACATACTCCGTGTAGAGATCATCCCTCTTTTCGATCAGGTTCAGATTCTCTCTGAACTTTTCAAGACGCTGTGCCGGAGTGCGGGCCAGCTTCTGATATAGCTGATCCAGTTCCAGAAATACCCGTGCGTCGTTTCTGTCAAGAGAAAATGCTCGCTCGAGCCTCCAAAGAGCCTTCTCATGCTCTCCGGATTTGTTGTAGTATGCTATTGAAAGATTCCGTTCCAGAGTCGGGTATGTGTCACAAATCTTTTCAGATCTCTCCCAGAGAGAAATCGCCTGTTCGTACTGCAGCTTGTCATAATACAGATTCCCGAGATAATAGCATGCCTTAGCCGCATCCTTCACGCTGTCCGCAACATCCCGCAGGACCTGAATATCTTCAAGCTTGTTCGGGAAGCAGTAGGACGGATCACTATCCTCTCCGGCTCTGTATTCTTCAATAGCCTCGGCCTCTTTTCCGAGTTTTTTCAGATAGAAGCCTTTATAATAACGGACCAGCGGGTAGTCGCCGTCATACGCCTCAAGAACGGCAACCGCCTTATCGTACTGTCCGCCTTCCGCAAAGTCGCGGGCAGTCTGAAGTAATGTTTCGCGGAAGTTTCTGCTGAGTGCCGTAATTTCGGCAAGCTCCTCATCCTTGCATCCGTTCAGGAAATATGCTTCGTACCGGGATACGTAATCGAAAAAGTCTACACCGATATTTTCCCGGATCCATGCAAGAGCCGTATCCCGCAGGCCGAGTTTTTCAAGAATAACTGCCTTAAGTCCCCTCGCCTTGACATTATGCATGTTCTTTACGAGACCTTTTTCGACTAGTTCCAGAGCTTCCTCCGCATCGCCTCTTCTCAGAGCGATCAGCGCCAGATAATAGAAGGACATCTCCTGCTGCTCGTTGGTCCATGTCGCCTTGTAGAAGGCATCGTAAGCCTCATCATATCTTTCCTGATAAAACAGCGACAGTCCGAGATTATAGAACGGTTCCCCGTCATATGGATTGTTGAACATTCCGCCGCCGGTCAGCCTTCTTATTGCGGTTCTGAAGTAAGGCTCCGATTCCCTAAAACACCCTCTCCGGAGCAGGAGCAGGCCGTAGGCGTTGTTTATCCGGGTATCATTCTTATCCCGCTTCAGGCCTTCCAGGTAATACGGATCCGGCAGCCATGTCGCATGCCGGTACTGTTCGATGTGCTGTGCCGTGAGATACAACTCTTCATTTGTAAGCATTTCTTCAGGGGCAGCCGGTGCTTTTGCAGGTTCTGCAAGTTCCGGAATTCCCCGGTCGGCAGGCTGATATGAGATGAGCTCGCGTCCATTTGCCCTCACACTGACTTTAATGCTGTACATATCATCCGCAATGACCGGCAGCAGCTTCTCGAAAATGTCGACCGGCGAGATTGTAGCAATCTCCTTTGCTCTTTCCTCTCCGTCAACATACACGATGATCTCCGCATCCCGGTATGTCTGTGTAGCGTAAACACAGACATAGACCCCATCTTCCCTGACTTCCATGTTCATGGCAGCGTGGATACTCGCATTCTTTACCTGCCCCACTGCCTTATAAGGCATGAAGTACTGCCTGAAAACTTTCTCCTCAAAAGGTTTGAGCCAGGTAAAATCCGGTTGATTGTCACAGAACATGCCTGTCATGAGTTCGATGTACGGACCGTCCTCATCCGTGAGATTTCTGTCCCATGCTTTTCCGAAATCCCCGCAGCCCCACGTCCATTGTTTTTTGCCGGGAGAAATGTGATGATCCGCCACATGAAGGAGACCCGCCTTTTTCCGATAGTCATACCCCCCGACAAAGTTGTACTCGGATCTCTCTGCCATGTAGGAAGTCGGGACCGGAATATTCTTATATCGTGATATGTCTACGCCTTCGCTGTAATCATGCTTATAGTATTCGCCCGTCGCTATCGGAAAACGCGACACTGCCCGCTTTCCGTGATCGTAGACACTATGCACATCCGGCGGGAAAATTGACTGGGTATGATCATTGACCGAAACAGCCGGATTGGCCCACCAGAGAAATGTCTGAGGAAGAGGTGTCCTGTTGTAGAGCTGGCCTTTTATTTCGATATATGCTCTGTCCGGATACAGGGTAAAAGTCGTGATTTCTTTCGTACCGTACATCTGATCGACATCCCCTGTTATGACCGAGCAGCTGCCATCCGCATTTCTTATTATCTCATGATCCACCGGACAGTACGTCGTGGGTCTGTGATGCTGCGGCCAGTTGAACTCTATGCCTCCGGAGATCCACGGGCCGGTCAGGCCTACCAGTGCAGGCTTGATAACATGATTGTAATATACGAAATCATAGTCATTCGTCTTGTCATAAGCCCTCTGGATCCTGCCGCCCAGTTCGGGAAGGATCATGACTTTCAGGTATCGGTTCTCGAGAAAGACCGCATTCCATACCTTATCCGTCTTTGTCCTGCTGATTTCCTGAACGGACGGGTAGGGATATATTTTTCCCGTACTCCCCTGATACACTCTCTTTTCAAGGAACATGGGATTTCTGTCAGCCTCGCCGACTTCATATGTCGGGATGATAACCTGCTCTTCCCAGACTTTTACTGCAGCCATTGTTTTTTCTCCTCACCTGGGTTCATTCGTTATCGCGCAATTCTCGTGACGATTCCTGTACTCTTACTTTATAAAGCCGAGCTTCTTTGCCATCTCACTGTACTTCGGAAGATCCGCAGGGGACACATTGACACTGTGTTTTCTCGCAAAAGTAACAAATTCCCCGAAGCTGATTTTTCCGTCAGCGACTATATCCGATACCTCCTTTCGGAGCGATTCGTCAGTCTCATACTGCTTTACAAGATCTTCTACGGTTGCCATTTTTTCTCCTTTCTTTAAAGGATATAAAGATCCTTATATTTCTGCTTTATTATAGTTTAAATACAACAGACCTGTAAAGCCGGATAAGTCCCGCAAATGAAAACGTCGCCCCAAACGGGGCGGCATTTTCATCTGCAGTCATATTCATACTTTACACACTTTTTGAAAATAGTGTCATATTCCTTCTCGGAATCATTTTCTCATACTGAAAATAGCGTCTTCCAAATCAAGCAGATACACATAATACACAGGCCCGAACGTCGGGTCCATCACGAGATGACCGAAATCATCCACAGTCTTGACGGTTCCGTCTTTGCAAATGATCCGGTACCGCACATAGTCCATACGGTTCTCATTCTCCGGCAGCTCGAACTGCTGCACCGCAATCTCCTTCTCAGACTCTTCGAGATCATCGGGATGAACAATCCCGCGGAAACTGTTACCGACAAAATTGCGGAATTCCTTTACCGACTTGCACTTGAACATCTTGGCGAGAGATTCACTCGCGTAGAGAATCTTCTCCTCGCCCTGGGCTTCATATACGAAAAAGCCTCCCGGCATACCTTTGGCAAATTCTTCGAGAGCAAACATGAACTGGTCTCTGTGAGGCACTTCCATGCCGGTCTTATAGAAACGGTATCTGCCGCGGCCTTCGTATTTTGAATTGTAAAGCGCTATATCCGCGCCTTTCATCAAATCATTAAAATCATTTCCGTGGTCAGGAGTCATGGAGACGCCGATAGAGAATGTAAACGGCATATTAATATCGCTGAGAGCATTTGCCCGCTTCAGAGAATTTCCGAACTCCTCAAGATGCATGCGGACTTCCGCCTCGGATGTATCGGTATAAAAGACTACGAACTCGTCTCCGCCCAGGCGGAATACAATACCCTTGTCCGAGAAGCGGCGCAGGATTTCCTGCCCGCTCTGTGCGATGACATGGTCTCCGACCAGATGTCCGTAGCTGTCATTAATCTTCTTAAAATGATCCCCGTCAAATAGCATAAATGCACACACTTCATCGGGATGAGCTGCCATGTACTCATTGATTCGCTTTACACCGCCTCTTCGGTTTAGAAGTCCGGTGATCGTATCTTCCTCGGAAAGTCTGGAGAGATGGGCTATCAGTTTTTCATGTTCCATAAACGGCCTCCTTTCAGAAAACAGTGCATGGACGGGATTCTTTCTGTGCATCTCATTGTACGGCGGGTTTATGTCCACGCGTTTTAAAGATTGTACCACACATTTGTATCATAGTGAACATTTGTCAGACTTTAATTTTGGAAAAATGTATTTAACAGCAAAGTTGACGCATTAAAAGGCGGAGGAGTTCAGGAAATGGAATATACCCTCAATAACATGGCTTCGTCCATAACCGGCATGATATGTGACGGAGGCAATCAGGGTTGTACAATGAAAGGTGTTGCAGCTTGCGATGCGGCCTTCAAGTCTGTCGAATTTGCCATGAACAGCGTCCATATCGATAAGGTACACGGCATCAACGGTGCTACGCCGGAAGATACGATGTGCAATATGGGACTGATAGCTTCTCCGGGCATGGTCGGTACGGAGAAGACGATTGTGGAAATCTTTGAAGGTAAACTGAAATAACTTATTCTATCTGAGGAACAAAAAGCGGAATTGCTGTTCAAGAACGCTGAGACATTCTTGAACAGCAATTCCGCTCAAAGTTCTTCAGACCTGCCGGATTCTCACTGTCGTCATTCGAGAAAATGAACTTTTCCCGTTTCTATATCATATACTGCTCCCAATACCCGCAGTCCTTCCTCCTCATCATGCCGGATTATCTGACTCGATTCGATAGCTTCGATGCTGTGCCGGACATTAAGGCAGCTTGCCTCATACGGGTCACTCGTGTCGCCGATTGCCGCCTTGATCTCATCCGTTATGAACCGGATATATCCGGCCGGATTATGGGCTATGGCAGCATCAACCGCGCCGCAATGAGTATGCCCCAAAACGACAATCAGTTTCACGCCGAGATGGTCAGCTGCGTTCTCTATACTTCCGAGCTGGTGATTATCGATCACATTTCCGGCGATTCTGATAACGAAAAGGTCACCTATTCCTACCTGGAATATTGCTTCCGGAATGACTCTGGAATCGGAACAGGTAATAATCAGTGCAAAAGGATTCTGTCCGTTCAGGCATGTATCCTTACGAATAGCCGGAGATATGTCACCGATTTCACGTTGTACATCCATGTATCTTCTATTTCCTTCTTTCAGCTTTTCTATTGCATCCGGCAATTGAATTTTTTCCATACTTGCAGGTCTCCTTCATGATAGTTATATGATTATGTGGCAAACGTATTATTTCACTGATAATTATTGAGCAGATTTTGTGCATACTTTGCTTCAAGAACGCCTCGGCGTTCGCAGCATCCGTATCAACCCGAATAGAAGGCATCGCCTGTAGCCGTATTATAGATACCGTAACACGGCAGCGTATCAGGCAGTTCATCGTCGCGGATTCCCCTTGGCCTCGTATACCATCCGAGACCGTCATCCGTCAGCTTTGACATCGGCAGTCCCGGCAGATAGAGCAGGAACTCTTTTCCCCCGCTCAGTCCGTACGGTTCGGAAGCAATATAGCGTACTCCGTCATCGATCCATTCCATGCCGTTCGGATTTTCCGGAGCGATTTCCTCCATCGTCATTTTATAAGAATAGTCATCGATTTTTTCCGTAATTACAAATCTTCCCATAAATTCGCAGTCATAACACGTTCCGTTCGGATATCCATCGCCCGTATCTCCCATATCAGAGTCGGAATAATGACCTGTGAAGATCCCGTCTTCCCCGATATCCAGATCAGTGTTCCAGCCTCCGACGCCGCTCGAAAAATACAGAGAACGCTCCGACATGTTTCGGAAAACATCGGAATAATCGGCATTTCCTGCAGGAGCAGTTTCTGCGCTTTCAGTTCGGGCGGAGGAATCATCTTTATTCAGACTCACACCGGAAAGAGCCGTCAGCTTCTCCACCGCCTCATCATATGTCATAGCTACCTGCCCATACCTCTCGGTATAAGTGAACAAAACCTCGTCATCGTTACCTCCGCTCAGAAGAATCCTGTCCAGATTATCATAGTAGGCTTTTTTGATTCGTTCATATTCATCTTTGCTGATTTCGGAATCATTATGAAAATATGTATCAGTCCAGTTCTCATAGGTATCGTCCGGGTAAGTGTTCTGCTTGATTCTGTCCGTTTCGCGCAGGGCTCCGTCTGATTCGTTCAAACGAGAATAATTAAATGTCCAACCCTCATCTCCGATTCCGTCATAGCGGTAAAGACTCCGGTCCATCCCCGTAAATATGCAGAAGTTTGTTCCCCCGGCGACCTGTATATCCAGACGTTCATCATACAGCGTTCTTATCTCAGAATCCTCATAAGTATCGACAACAAGATTTGCTTCGAAATATGAGCCGTTACTCGGTGTACCGCTCGCCCTCATGAAAATGAGCTCCGGCTTACCGTCTCCGTATACGTCCGCCATTGCGATCGGATATACGGTTCCGTAAGTCAGTCTGTCATTATCATAAGATTCGTTCTGCCATGTGTAAGCGGAAATGACATCCTTATTATCCTGTATTTCTTTCAGGTAGGCGGCATAAACCGCAGTATCATCCTCTTTTTCAGAGACGGATGATACAGATGTATCACCTGATTGTTCACTATCCGCAGATTTCAGATCAGACTCATCCGCCGCCTCTTCCGAAGAATAATCCGTTCCTGCTGCTGCCTCCGACGATGATTCTTCTGTGGTATCCTTCTGACCATCCGGCAGGGAAGGCTGATGCGTGTTTCCGCAAGCTGAAAAAACCATGGCTGCGGTCAATAAGGACATGAGGTATTTTGTCTTCATAGTAATTCCTCCGTTTGTATCCCTTGATGGATATATTTTTCCTTTTGCAGATTCATCGTAAAGCTTTGTCACGAATATCTTTTGCATCGATGATTCTCTGACAACTGTCTCTTCCTTTATTTCCTAACTCCATGATAAACAACAATCACTTCCGATTCAATACGTCAAGAGAAATATTAACAAATACCGACATTCCTATCATAATATTTAAAGAATTTCAAACCGGGAGCATAAAATGTTTGAAGACAAGCAAATTGAGGAAGTATTGGCTGATGCTTTTATAAAGCATCCCGTCACTTGCGGAATGCCTCTCAGCAGGATGTTACTGAGACTGTTGCCAAAGCATACTGTCAGAACGCATATTTCCGATATTACATACGAGGAATTAGAGACAGCTCTTGCAGCTTCAGGAACAATACTGAAGTGCAGTGAAAAGGGAAAAACGTTAGCCGCGATCGTCTATGCGGGCTTCGTCAAAGAGTAAATGCCTCACCCGGAACAAGTACCTTTAGGCGCTCCGGATTGACGATAGCTTCCGCAAGTTTCATCGGATCACCGTTAAAAGTTGTCCAGTCCGGTGCATCGACACTGCCCCAATGAATCGGGATCAGGGTAGCATTCGGATAGGTATTACACAGCTTCACAGCTCCGTCGAACGTAATATGCCATCCGTTATCTGCAAAATCCAGCAATATAACGTCCGGCTCTTCATACTGAAGCTGCTCCTCGAGAAGCCTTGAGTCGCCCGGCATCCAGATCGTACCATCCGGAGTCGTCATATAGAATCCGCAATAATCCTCTTTCGCCCAGTAGCGATACTGCCATTTTTTAGAATCGTTCTGCCAGTTGTGCCATGCCGGCGTAAGCTTTACATGTATATTTCCGACATCGAACTCATCTCCTATATCATGTCCTACTCCCGCGATTCCTTCATCACGCATGACCCGGGCTACATACTGTGTGGAGTGATAAGTATCTGTCACATCCGCAGTATGCTTTATCGTATCTCTGGAAAAGTGGTCGTTATCAATGTGAGTCACCAGGTATCCGTCAATCGATTTTACTTCCTCTGATTTTAATGGCGGATCGTAAGTAAGCGGCATGTCAAAGCCCTCAAGAACAGGATCAATCATGATGATTGTTCCCCTCGAGTTGATCATCGCCGCGCCGCCGCTCAGCCACCGAACCTGCGTCTCATCCAAACTGTTGAATGCTTCCGGCATGATGTGCTCTACATGAGTAGGGATTGCCTGGCCTTTGTCGTTAATTACTACATTCATTCTCCTCTTGCCTCCTTCCGGTCATCGCTCCGGTCATCTTAAAGCTGTAACTCTTTGATTCTAAATGCACAGGATTCGGTATCCTGATTCTGACTCCGTGTCAATAACAGTATATCCCTATTTTGACATCGTGTCAATAATATATTTTCCAATACCCACAGCCTGAATTTCATGGCCTTGTAACTGTACGGTCGTAACGAATAACCGAATTTACCTTTATCGGCACAAACCCGTTACTGATTGCCGTTTTCCGTGATTTTTCATTTGTTTCCGCATGTGCCCATACCGGCATCCTGCCCAGCTTAAAAATCTCTTCACACATCTGATATGCCAGATACGATGCAAGCCCGTTATGCCTGTAAGATTCACAGGTCTCAACGCCGATATCTATTTCTTCCGGACTCACGGCACTTGAAAATGCTACTGCCGCAAAATTCCTTTCGCATCTCGCAATAAAGCCGAATCCATGTTCCAAAAATGCAGCGGCGCTATCCCAGGAAAACGATGGAATAATCCTCCCGCGGATATCTCCCATATTGTCTGCGGTTATCCGCTCAATCATGAACCGGCTGTCAGGAATCGACGGCTTCCTGACTGTTCCGGAATGAACATATTCAACTCTTTTATTAAATTGAAGCGAATCACTATTCGAAAAATACTCCGTAGTATACTCCGAATCCGTAATCAATAAGAACCTTCGAGCCGGATCGGACAGTAAAAAATCCTTGTATACTTCTTCAAGAAAGTCCGGGCCGACAGGTCCTGAGATATACGCGAAGCCGCAATAGTGCCAAAAAAGCACGCTCCCTTTGCCATCAGTATATATATCCCCGTTCTGAAAGCCGGAAGCAATTGACATCGGATAGACCCTGTTAGCCGTACATCCCCGCGCCGATTCAACATATTCCGAATAATTACTCTTATCTATCTTCTTCAAAAGCCTATACCTCAGCTGCTCTTTATCCGATATGCCTTTTTCAGCAATCCTACTAAACCTTTGCCATCTTATTAAATTATAGCTTTCCGGATTTGCTTATAGCAACTTATTACAGAAAAAATCGTAAATACTATTGACATCGAACAACTAAAGCAGTATCTTTATTACGACAGACGTACTACGGCTGTCGTTGTATTGACAGTCATAGTAACTCTTTAATTACTACACATGTTAAGTTGGCAGTCATGGAAAATGCAGTTACTGCAACGGCAGATGTTGTACGAATGCGGAAACAAAATGATGCTTTTACAGGAAAGGCAGGTACCGCGAAATATGAAGGAGGAAGCGATTTGACCGAGATCAGCAGTGACGTGATCCGCGGCTACAACGATACGATGATCCTCTTCCTGCTTCTCGACGAGGATTCTTACGGATACGCGATTTCCAAAATGATCCGTGCGATGTCCGATCAGAAGTATATCATCAAGGAGACCACGCTCTATTCGGCATTTTCCAGAATGGAAAAAAACGGATATATCGAGTCTTTCTCACAGATGGCAGAGAACGGAAAGAAGAGAACCTATTATCGGATCACCGGAAAAGGGCGCAACTATTACAATGAAAAATGTGAGGAATGGGAACTCACGAAAGATGTCATCGAACGCTTTATCGTAACGGACGGAGGACAGGATGGAAACTCTTAGGAACTATTTAAATACAATGTTTCAGAGCCTGCCGGACACGGCAGAAGTAAAGAGGGCCAAAGATGAGCTTTGGCAGATGATGGAAGACAAATATTCGGATCTGATCTCCGACGGCATGTCTGAGAATGAAGCCGTCGGGACGGTCATAGCCGAATTCGGGAACCTTGATGATTTCGCGGACATACTCAAAATCAGGAGTCTTGTACCTGTACCGTACGTTCGGCCCAAGGAAGAAAATATTGCAGAAAATCAGTATAATAACGGTCAGTATTCCTCAAATATCCGAAACGGAAACAACCCCGGGACAGGATCGGAATCTTCAAAGTACGGATATACCGCAAAACCGTGCCGGATTCTGTCCGTAATTGAGGTCGGCGATTATCTTAAGGAAATAACCAAAATAAATATGATACGTGCAATCGGTGTCTTTCTTTGCATTACCTGTGTCATCGGTTTTATCTTCTTCGGCGGTATCGGAGACTATATGTGGATTTTCGAAAGATTATTCGATGTCATAAGCATGCTTGTCTTCTGGGGATTTATCATATTGGGCGTACTGTTTTTCATCTGGTCGGGACGCCTGAATGAACGCTGGAAATTCATTCGCAAAGAGCGCTGTATTCTGGACCCGGAGGCAAGGTTCTTAGTAGAGAACAGGTATAGAGGTGTTCAGTCCAGTGCAAGGAATTGTCGAACAATAGGAATACTTTTCTGTGCGTTCTGCTGGCTCCCGGTCGCGATACTATCCGCTCTTGACATTTCATTTATAACCGAGATACTCGGTCCGACAATGCTGTTTCTCCTGGTCGGAGCCGGCGTAGGACTCATAGTCATCTCGTCCGGGGTTGAAGACGCCCACAAGAAGCTTCTGAAAAGAGATCAGAAGTTCAGAGCGGAAGGACAGATCTTACAGTAAGAAGTGTAAAGCTTACAGTAATAAGACCAGTGCTTACAGCAATAAGGCCAGAACTTACAGTAATAAGGACAGTGCTTACAGTAATAAGGACAGTGCTTACAGCAATAAGGACAGTGCTTACAGCAATAAGGCCAGAACTTACAGTAATAAAGGCATGTTCGACAATGAATCGATCAGATACGGTGAGGTAATTTCAACAATGGCATTATTTGCAATCGGTGATCTCCACCTGCATTACCAATCAGTACTACGGGCACCGGGCCAGCTACACGGCCGGGTGTGGAAAAACCATGAAGAGAAGTTCATAAAGAACTGCAGAAAACTCGTGGATAAGAATGATACGTTGGTACTCGTGGGAGATCACAGCTGGGGAAAGAAGCTTTCGGAATGTGAGTTGGATCTGCAATACATTAGAAGTCTGCCGGGCGTAAAAATACTCACAAGAGGCAACCACGATATGTTCTGGGATGCAAAGAAGACCGGTCAGTTGAATGAAAGATTCCGGCCGGAACTGACATTTCTTCAGGACAGTTATGAGACATATCATGAATATGCTCTTGTCGCGACCAAGGGGTTTACGTTCGAAGGACCTTTTTATCTTGATCGCCGCGGCCGTATAACGGGCTGGGATGAGCAGGCCGAAGAACATGCGAAGAAACTTGTGGAGCGTGAACTGCAGCGTCTGAGAAAATCCTTTGAACTTGCAAAAGCAGACGGATACACGAAGTACATCATGTTCCTGCACTACCCGCCGACCAATATTCTGGAAGAAAGAAGCGGCTTTACAGACATGGCGGAGGAGTACGGCGCGGAGCAGGTAATTTATGCGCATTGTCATGGCGAGAGCCGGTTTAATGACAGCATACACGGTGAATACAGAGGAAGGATGTATCGTCTGGTATCGGGAGATTACCTGCGGTGGAAGCCTATGAAAATACTGGATTAGCACGCAGCTTCTTACTGCCCTGCTAATTCTTCCATTTGTCATCAAAAAGCAATCCAGACAGCTGCAGAATAATCTATATCTCTCTATGAGAACCAGATAGTATCCTGATAAAAAATGCACCCCCCTGTACACAGCAGTACAGGGGAGCTTTTTTATGCACTTGAGTTTTTCAAAAATCCAAAGTGAAATCTCCCAGATCAAAATCCTCCAGGTCTAAATCATCAATAGCTGCCGACGATGCCGAATCCAGATAAGCACTCGTTATTTTTTCGGCCTCCTCCTCATAAACATCATACAGCTTTTCGCCCCACTCTTCATATTCATCATAATCGCCTGAACCCTGGTACATCATAAATGATGCCATCTCACTGACGCCTTCCGTCTCAATCTCAGCCAGTTTTTCTATCTTATTTGCCGAGATTTCCGCCAGACCATCAAGTCCTTCTGTATTCTCTGCGGCTTCAGCCTCATATTCCTCAACCAGCCCGGGTGCAGCGTCCCGAATCTTCTGAGCATACGTCTCATAAATCTCCTCGTAGCTGCTATAGGAACTTGTTGCATCTGTTGTGTTCTGCTCGTTTGCTGCTTCCGGAACAGACGATTCTGCGGACGTCCCTGCTTTAGATTCATCCGCAGTCGCTGATTCAGTTGGTGTAGGTGTAGCAGTCGGCGCTTTAGTCGGAGCAGGAGTGGCAGTGGCCGCTTTTGTAGGTGAAGGAGTGGCAGTGGCCGACGCTAAACTGCTCGCATTGCGTGTACGGTGACTTGAAGAACCGCCAAATAAAAACCCGATTGCTGCCAGGACTATTCCTATTATTACGAGCACATGCTTCTTATTCTTGTTTTTAACAAGATCGTATACTCCGAGACCAATCGCTATCAGACCGAAAAGTCTTGATCCCATTCCCAGAAATCCGAGAATCAGTACAGCGATTCCTAACTTTGAGTTCTTTTTCTTAGGCGGTACCGGCGGAATGCCATAACCCTGAGAAGTGCCGTATCCCTGGGGCGTGCTATATCCCGGAGGCCTGTCAGCTTGTTGATACGGAGGCTCCTGGCCGCCGTACTGATTAGGTCCGTTATAATCGGCATCATCTGATGCTCCGGAAAAAACATCTTCAGCATCGGAGTAAGGTTCATAGCTGCCCCCGTCATATGGATGAACATGTTCTTCTTTGCTTTCGTCCGATATTAATTGAGCTCCGCAGTTTTCACAGAATCTGCTGGTTGGTTTGTTCTCAAAATCGCAATACGGGCATTTCATAGTTTTACCTCCTCTCATAAATGTCACACATAATACTATTCTTTCAGTGAACGCATCGCAATAAACGTCGGAATCCCCATCTCGTGAAGTCTCCCTTCGCCATTTGTATCCTCGTAAATATTAAGCAGCCTGAATCCGACCTCCAGTTGCCCCCCTATCTGCTCTTCGAGACTGTGAGAAAACTGAACGCCTGCGTCCTCATCCCGGAGCTGCTTCATTTGCTTCGGGTTCCTGAGCGGATTAAAAGGAATAGTGTTTATGATATTCTCTTCCCCGGCGTCAACAATATATGAGAAATCAAATACCGTGCAGTCCGCTCCTAACGCCGCAAATATCGGCATCTGCTGACCTCCTCCGCTTGCCAGTCCCAAAATCTTCTTACCTCGCAGATCCCCGAACCATTCGTGCGGCACCGGTCTTTTGGTGTCAGATACACGTCCCACACCCCGTTCACGGCTCTTACATATTCCTCATGTGAAACGGGCTTCCCCCATTGCCAGCCTTCTTCCACCCATCTGTCGATAGTATGTCTGTTTATATCCTGATAGTTAATTTGTTCCACAGCCTGATGCCCCCGGTTTTACTAACCGCTTCACCTTGAATTTGCTTGTTAGATACACTACCATTATACTTTCCGGTATTGAGAAATGCAATTTATCTGCACGATATCACTCTAACTAAGTACAAACAGGAAACTGTTCACTGTTCCTTGTCAGATATTCATCCTCTTCCACAGGATCTGCTATGCAGGCGTATACATTCAGTATTCCCCTCTTTATCAGTTCTGCCTCCAATGCCCCACAAAGGAGTCGACCGTAACCATACCCTCTCGAACAGTGATCCAGATATATCGAAACCTCACCGGAATACCTGTATGCCTCTCTACCGTAAAATGCTCTGGCATACGCATATCCCTGAATTACTCCATCCTCCTCCAACACAAGATACGGATGAGTCAATAAAATGTTCTCTATACGATTCCTGAACTCAGCG
>CAMYVI010000022.1 GCA_947302185.1 uncultured Lachnospiraceae bacterium | reverse complement strand
TCCTCCCAAGTCTCCTCGGGCTCATCTGCTTCTTCCGCAGGCTCCTCCCAAGTCTGTTCGGGCTCATCTGCTTCTTCCGCAGGCTCTTCGGCTATATCAGATGTTTCTGTGACCAGTTCTTTCATTTCGATCTGTTCAGATACCCCTTCGGCTTCAAAAGCTCCTTTATCATCAGATGCTTCCTCCGCTTCTTTGGCCGCTGCATCAAGATTGGAAATCAGTGCCTCCATCTCCATGAGTTCGGGATCATCCTCACGAACACGTTCCTCGCTCTTCGGAATTTTAATCTTGGGCATATCCGACTTTTTAGAAGATCCGCCCCGTATACTCTCAATTGCAGAGCGCAGCATATCCGTGAAATTCGTTATGAAAGAATGTTCCTCGTATTCTTCCTCCTCATCATCGTCGTCATACTCTTCATCCGAGTCATCGTAATCATCATCTTCATATGATTTCTTTATGTCAAATATCGACTTTTTCTCCTTACCCTCAGATTCTTTTACAGGTGGCTCTTCCTCACGTTCAGTATCGTACTTATCCGGATTCCCCTCTGACAAATCAGACTCGTCCTCAAAATGCTTCGGATTTTCATCCTCGTACTCATATTCTTCCGGATCGTACTCATCCCCGGGCTCCGCTTCATACTCTTCTACCGTATCAGTTTCATCGACGGGCTCTGACTCATACTCTTCTGAATCGTATTCTTCTGAATCGTATTCATTCCCGAACTCATCCTCATCTACTTCCGAATCGTAATCATCCACGAGCTCTGCCTCGTACTCTTCTACCGTATCAGTTACATCGACGGGTTCTGCTTCATACTCTTCTACGGTATCAGTTACATCGACGGGTTCTGCTTCATACTCTTCTACCGCATCAGTTTCATCGACGGGCTCTGCCTCATACTCTTCCGAATCGTATTCATCCTCAAACTCAGCACGATAGGATGCCGCATATTCTTCAGTGTCTGATTCCAGGTCATCTTCAGCCTCAAATTCCGTGTCAAAAGATGCCTTGTATTTTCCGGTTTCCGGCTCTACATCATCATCGTCAAACTCGTCATCATAGTACTCAAAACTTTCTTCATCTTCAGGTTCTTCCCTGAAGTATTCCGCACTTTTGCCGTACCCTGATTCAGACCCGTTATGATCATCTGCAGAGTCTTCGTCCGTATAATCATTGACTTCGTCCTCAGCTGTCTTCTCTTTTGACACATCCTCTTCGACAGTATCAAGGTTCCTGAGAAGCGCAGCGGTTATCACGTCAATTTCCTCATCGTCAACATTGGGGTAATCTTCATCTTCTTCGGAATCGTAGTCCGCTTCGTACTTATCCGCAGCATCAGAATCTTCAGGAACTGCTTCGGCCTGCTCCACTTCGGCGTCTGAATCGTATGTATCCGTTTCTTCCGCAGCAGCGGAGATTTCTGTGAATTGTTCCTCATCATCGTCAATGTGCAGACCATACAGTTCAGCATCATCCGCGTCAACGTCCTCATCCTCGCGGCTTTCTCTCAGGCGGGCCATCCAGTCGGGCTCATTTTCTTCGAAGTCATTGTCATCCTCGCTGTTATCGAAATCATCTTCGATATCTTCCTCGATGTCCTCGAAATCCTCCTCTTCATCATAACCATCCTCATCCTCGTCCTCATCTTCATCTTCCATTTCGGGACTGATTCCGAGGAATCTGCCTATGGTGCGGCCGAATCCGGTAGAGAAAAATCCGCCCTGCTTTTTCTTCTTCTGTTTCTCTTTCTTCGGCTCATCGTCGAACTCATCGTCAATTTCATCGTCAAACGTGTCTTCTTCCTCGATGTCGTCAAATTCGTCCGCAAATGACTCATCATCAAATGATTCTTTCCCGGAAGAGCGGAAAAAATCAGTGAACTTTCTCTTCTCCGGTTTCTGTTCCTCTTTCTTTTCCCTTTCATCCTCGAAATTGGTATCTCTTTCAAGATCTTCAAGAGTGTAGGTTTCCTGTTCTTCCGCCTCAGGCTCAGCCTCCTCTTCCGGTTCCGGGGCAGAAGTGACCGATTTCGGTACACTCTTCCGATACTCATATTCGTCATCAAAGATGCCTTTTTTTGCAGTCTTCGGCTTTTCTATCTCGTCCGGCTCAATTCCTTCGGCCTCTGCTCTCTTCTTTTCCAGCTGGTCGGCAAATGAAAGCCCGCCTCCCTGGAAAATCATCCTTATTTCAGCTCCAAGGTTCCGATTCTGCGAAGTAATGCTCTCCTGGAGGTCATCGTCTCTGTCACCCGTTCTGTTCCTGAAAGGTGTTCCGGATATGTTTCTGTCCTCGCCGGAAAGATAGGTGTCGGGAGATTTTTCTTCCGCTTTATCCGAATAGAATTCCTCCGCTTCACCCTCTATTTCTCTTATGGCTGCTCTGATTTCCTCTGACAGTATCGGCACATCAGAGACAGGTGCTTCAGCTATACTGCCGTCATCTTCCGCTGTTATCCGGGACTTCTCCCCTCTCTCTGTTGATTCTGAATTCTTCTCGGCAGAAACGATTTCTTCCGGTTCCTCAGCTTCCGCTTCTTCCGCCCGCGACGCTTCAGCAGCGATTATTCTCTCCTTCACCGCAACAGCTTCAGAGTTATCCTCCAGAATTTCCCCGTCAGCAGTCATATCTGTCAAGGTGTCGCTTTCATCCTTTTCATCTATTTCTTCTTCCGCACGGAAATCTTCCTTCTCAGTACGGTCGGTTTCGTTTTCTCCATATGTACTTTCTTCCGCCGCCAAAGTGTCCGCTGTCTCTTCTTCTGTCCCTTCCGGGGACTTCATCCCGGACGAATCTTCAGTATAGTAAGCATCATCGTCATTCTCTGAAAGCAGGAAACTATTGGCAGTATATTCCGCTAGTTCCGCTGCAAGTTCCTCAGCGGTCATCTCACCTACAGCCTGCGCAGGTATATCGTCTGCCGGCACTGTGTCCGTTTTGACGCTCTCCTCATCGTACAGACCGTCGCCTGAAGTGTCGGCGTCCTCCTCATCGTACAGACTGTCGCCTGAAGTGTCGGCGTCCTCCTCATCGTACAGGCCGCCGCCTAAAGTGTCGGTATCCTCCTCGTCGTACAGACCGTCGCCTGAAGTGTCGGCGTCCTTCTCATCGTACAGACCGTCGCTTGAAGTGTCGGCGTCCTCCTCATCGTACAGACCGCCGCTTGAAGTGTCGGTACCCTCCTCGCCGTACAGACCGTCGCTTGAAGTGTCGGTATCCTCCTCATCCAGGATGCCGTCACTTGCATTTTGCATATCTTCTGTCCGGAAGCCTTCTCCGATTTCCTCAGAAATGACTCTCCTTGCATCTATATCTTCTGACGACGCGGTGTCATACAGGTCACCGTAAACAGGCATATCTGCCGAAATTCCTTCTTCCCGTGCTGCCTCTCCGGCATCCGCTGTTTCCGCCGCACTGCCTTTCTCATCTTCGGCCTGATCTCTGGAGTCTATGAATGCGGACATCTCCTGATATTCACGTTCCTCATCCTCGGCAGTTTTTTTCGGAGCCTCCTCCTCAAGGACATTTCTGATTTCCTGAGCCAGCTCTTTCTGAACGGCCTTCTCGGTTACAATAGCGGCCCTTCTCGGAGTGATTTTGCTCTGTGCCTCTTCAGCCTCTTTCTTCTCCTGCTGACGAACTGCAGCTGCATGAAGGGAAGCATAACTGATTTCCCATCTCTCAGCGCGAAATCTGGTATCAAGCACCTGGCGGGCGTCATAGCCCAAATTTGCAAATGTAGAATTCAGATACTCGTAAGTCATCGGAATAATACGCAGCACGAACAATGTGACAGGCAGATCATCCAGAATATCGGGTGTTACGCCCCTGATGTTCAAAATCTGCCAGTATCCGTCGCTTCCGCGGGCGACCTGTTCCGCTACGCCATACATCTGAAGTCCCGACAGCGGCTGAGTGCTGTCTGTATACTCATCAAAAATGGAAACAGACACATTGCTGT
The DNA here is from genome assembly GCA_947302185.1 of uncultured Lachnospiraceae bacterium. The sequence continues at coordinate 13,214 of CAMYVI010000022.1, read as the reverse complement.
TATCCTGAATATTACTGAATTTCAGCCCGCCTTCGGAAATTATATAAAAAACCCCGTCCAGATAGAGGTATTCAAGCGGTGTACATCTGATTCTGTTCCCGCTTCCCGTTGCAAGAGCCAGAGTAGTATGGCGGTTGATAAACGCATCCACCTCACTGCTCAAAAGGTCGGAAGGCATTACCGAGACCGGAGCGCGCAGCTTCTTGGCTATCTGATACCCCACCTCGGATGTAGTTCTCTCATCTTTAATGAACATTCCGGTGATAGAGAGATCTCCTCCGACAGCAAACTCCATGTCCACAACATACTTTGTAAAGCCGGCGTCTGAAAAGCCCAGACCGACAAATGCTATTCGCTTTCCGAGCAGCCCTTCCCGGTTCTTAAGCAGATAAGATTTCGTCTTTCCCGCCGTCAGTGCTCCGTAAAAATTAAAGATAAAACAGAAGCCGTCATAGACAGCTATATCTTCAGGAGAATCCCCTATCTCGGCGATCCTCACATTACCGATAATATAGCCGATTGCATTTGCAACACGCTCCGCCGAGCTCTGTCTTCCGTCGTAGAGTATAAGTGTATTTGCCATATCTGAAGCACCTCTTCCAATGTTTATCTGTCGGGTCACCGGAAACGATAGTACACCCGTATAACAGTATAAACGAAAAAGTACAAAATGTAATCACATAAATTCAATTTTTGTAACTTTTTCGTAACATTTAAAAAGGAGCTGTGTTTTCCCTCATCAAAGCTTCTTTGACGGTGGCCATATCTGTATATGCCCGCCAAATAAGCAGCTTCAAGTCTGGAAACAGCTCCTGTCATTCTATACTTTACTCTGTCAATATCTCAGTCGGTAACCTGCGTTCTGACTATCTTCCCCGTCGAGTTTCTGATGAACGGCTCATCCCTGATAATAAGCTTCTGAAGCTGACGATAGACCGGCTCACCTTTATTTACAGTGCCAAGAAGAGCCTGATAGTATTCTGCGGGTGCACCGGCTTCCTTCTCCGGGTATATCTGAACCGCAAGTACGCCATCGAGCTCATACACGATTGCCTCTGCTACCGCCGGGTCTGAAAGCACCTTCTCCTCCAGTTCCTCTGGTGATATATTCTCACCGCTTGATGTTATGATCAGATTCTTCGTTCTTCCGGTGATGAACAGATAATGATCCTCGAATTTTCCGAGATCCCCGGTGCAGAACCATCCGTCTTTCATAACTTCGGCTGTGGCTTCCGGATTCTTGTAATAGCCGAGCATAATATTATCCCCGCGGGCAAGAATCTCACCGTTTTCATCAATCCTGACCTCGCATCCGAAAAGGACCGGTCCGACAGAACCATCGCACATATCAAGGTTCCTGTTGACCGCCAGGACCGGAGAGCACTCCGTAATACCGTATCCGTTCAGTATTTCAAGACCGAACTGCCTGAACATCTTCACATACATCGGTGAAAGCGCTGCACCGCCGCAGATTATATACCGGAGATTGCCGCCTGTCATGGCTTTGACCTGTTCGGGCGTGAGCTGACCGCCTGCCCGTTTGGCCAGGGCTTTGAACTGTTTGGCAAAAGTCTCGATAATCATCGGCACCACAAAGAGACATTCCGGCTTTGCAGTCTGAATATCCTTCATCAGGTTCCGAATATTCCTTACAATGTAACAAGGTTTATTGTAATTAAAGACCATCAGATGGCCCACTATCAGCCCGAACATGTGGTGCATAGGCAAAGGTGAAAGACCGTTTCCTTCGAGCACGAAATTCGCGCAGGCCTGGTTGATATTTGACGCAATGTTCTTCTGGCTCAGCATAACGCCCTTCGGAATACCGGTCGTACCTGACGTAAAAACAAGCGCGCACATATCATCTACATTGATCTCATAATCGATGAATGATCTGTCACCCGACTCAAGCAGACTTTTGCCTTCTGCAATCCAGTCATTAAATGAGGTGAACGGCAGATCCGCAAATCCTCTCGCATCGGCAGCAGGGATATCCGAGAGAGCGGCTTTAAATGCCGGTACGGCAGGTGCGAATTCTTTTGAGTATGCAAGAGCGGCACAGTCACCGTTTGCACACAGTTTGATAATGTTTTCCACCGGCTGACGTGCATCCATGGGAAGCGCAACATTTCCGCCATTCGCAACGGCGAAAAATGTTACGAGCCACTCATAGGAGTTAACTCCGAGAATTGCAATATGAGAACCTTCTCTGAAATTGTGAGCATATAAGTATGTTCCCAACGCATTTATATCGTCATAAAAATCCTTATATGTCTTTTCGGAAATCACTCCGTCATCATCGGTATAGAAAAAAGCTATCCCATCCGGGTTATCTTCCGCTCTGAGTTCAATCAATTGTTTCAATGATGTTATCTGCGGAAGAATATATGGTCCATACTCGCTCATTTATTTTTCTCCAGAAACTCTTCGATGTCAGCGACTGTCCGGAACTCCATGATCTGTTCGTCCGGAATATGGACATCATATTGCTCCTCAAAATCCGAAACAATTGTCATAACATCAAATGAATTAAGCTCGAGATCATCAACCAGATTGGATGTCTCGTTAATCTGTTCAGGTGGTACATCTGTGTACTGTGCCAGAACTTCAATAATCTCCTGAAGCATAAGTCCCTCCTTAATCAGTGAAATATCACTTGCTTTTAATCACATACTGCCGAAAAACAATTCAGGCAGCAACAACTGAACTTTAATTATTGTTTTATAAACCGTTCGTATAGAGATTGCCTATCATCTGGAAAATTTCCGAATTTGCATTCCAGATCGATGACATCTGTGTCTCATTAAGAGGTACATCTCCGCTTCCTGCCTCGATCAGAACCGCCGGAATCTGATTCTTGTACAGGAAATATTCGGTGGCGTCCCCGCCATGTGAGGCGTCATATTTCGGCATCTCAACACTCTCATAACCCGTTTTGGCGGCAAGAGCGGATACAAGGCTCTCAACGCCGATATCAGTAATATCCGATACTCCCCGGTCAGCGGGTCCATCATATCCATAGCCGTATTTAATTGCATTTCCGGATGAACTGTAGCCGATCACCGCAACAGGATTCACAGATTTAACAATGTTGACAAGAGCCTGTGATTCGTTCTCACTAAGGGCTGACCGGCCCTTATAACCGGCAGAAGACGGTGAGCCCGATCCTTCCGTATACTCTTCCCAGCCAATCTCAAAGTTGCAGTTAAGATCCGCACCGGAAACATTGGCTATATAAGTCTTCAGATAGTTTTCAATGGGCTCCGAAGTGAGGCCTGCTGCCACATCACTGTCATATACTGCCTGAGCAGCCGCTCTTGCCTCATCTGTTCTGAGTGCTTCGATACCATACTGACTTATCGCAGCTCCATCGGGATTGGCCATAGGAATCACATGAATACATACATCTTCAAAAATGCTGTCAATAGAGTGATTCTTGTACGCAGTACCGTTCTTTCTTGCCTTGCAGTAAGCTTCAAGCTGATTCATGGCAAGAACTGTGTCGACATAGTCGTTTGCATTCAATGCGTAGTATATCACGACATGTTTGCCGGCGTTGGCATTTCCGATGACCGCCTGATAGATTGCTCTCTCATCTATCGTATTGCCGATAATACCCATTCCGATATACTCGGGATACCGAACTGTAAGGAAATAGAGATCCTTAACCATCTGGTCATAAGAATATACAACTGATTTCGTGGTGCAGATCGAAGCGCCGTCAGCAGGCATCTCAGTCAGGTATTCACTGAGTTCGCGCGTGCTGATGTCCGGCAGGCCTTCCATACCGGCCTCCGCCAGCGCGGCATTCCTCTCTTCCCTCTCCAGCTCAGCCGCTCTTTCGAGCGCTGCCTGCTGCTCCTGCTCGAACCTTAAATCCGCAACCCGGCTTTCCTCACGATATATTTCTTCCGGAGTTTTTGTAGCCTCTGCTTTTGCCTCAGCGTTCTCTGCGGGTTTTTCCTCAGCTGATACTGTCGTCCCTGCAATCTGCGCCGTATTGCCGGCATTTCCTCCCGGCTTGTTAACTGACAGATTAGACCAGAAATAAGTCATTGCAGCTCCGACGCCGAGCATGAGTATCACCATGATGACCGACACTGTCACGACCGTCTTTCCCCGGCTCCCGGTGTCATCATCGTCGTCATACTCATCGTCATCTTCCAGAAGCACTCTGGTTTCACTCTTTTCGGCAAGCGCACGTTTTGTAGCTTCCTCGCGCTCTATGCGGTTACGTTCTTCTCTTTCGGCTATTTCGCGTTCCAGTTTTTCCGCCTCTTCGCGGGCTCTGGCCTCTTCGGCTGCTTTGGCTGCCTCTTCCTGACGTCTCATTTCTTCTTCCTGCTCGCGCTCGATTGCAGCCAGCCTCTCAGCTTCTGCCTGTGCCGCTCTCGCTGCTTTCACGCGCTCGGCACGTGCAGCGGCGGCTTTTGCTCTTTCCTGCTCTCTGGCAGCTCTTTTAGCCTCTTCCGCAGCATGTTCTTTTTCATCCACTGCAGGTCCGTTGTCGGAATATATCTCCTTCTCCCGAACTGTTGTTTCGTGAGTTTTAAGTGCAACGGGCTCTCTGACATTTCCGATTTCCGTATAAGTCTGGTTCGAACGGCGCCTCCTCGACCATCCTCCGCTTCGAATCGACTCTCCTCCCACATACGCTCTGGAGCTTCTCTCCTCGGCTTCTCTCCTTGCCGAGACATCACCGGAATGTCTCGCAGCCCGAATAGCGGCAATTCGTTTTTTCTCAGCTTCCTGTTCCCTGGTCACACGCTGAATTTCGGCTGCGAGTGCGCTCTCAAATTCACTGAGCATCGGATCGTCCGGTTCAATTTCCTCTTTGGGTGCATATTTTTCTTTATCCCGGAACAGATTATCATATTGATTCGTGTCTCCCAATGCTGCGCCGGTATCCTTACCGGCAGCCGGTCTGTCAGGCATCTCACTCTTCGGGTCCGGTTCTTTCAGATCCTCAGCCGGTTCTTCCTCATCAGGATCGGAATCAAAAATGTCATCATAGTCAAAATCATCAAATGAGAATTCTTCGAAAAATCCGTCATCCAGCGAATTAGTATCATTCAGCGAATCCGGATCATCCGAAGATTTCCCGAATAATGTATTCTTGTCTGCCACAACGCCCTCCACTCGTTATAACTTTATTTCGGATATTCAAGTACCTAGTATAACAAAAAGGATGTCAAAAAGTAAATACATGTATCAGATTTCCGCCAGGAACATCTCATAATAATCATCCGCTCCCTCCAGAATCGGAGAATTCTCCCCTCCTCCGTTGGTGCTTCTCTTCATTGCGGCGTAATCTTCCTCTCCGGCAGTGATAATATCCATGGCGTAGAGAGTGAATCCGTACTCTCCCGCTATCCTGCAGAACTCATCGACAGGATGCTCGCATTCTCTCGTGGCAAGCAGTTTTTCCCTGACTACCGGTTCTTTTTTCGCCAGTTTTTTAAGTTCCGTCAATACTTCATTTACGTTCATCTTGATCCCTCCTTCCCGTGCGATAAGGAACCGGTCCTAATAGTTACGTTCACAAATCTGTCATCAGATCCTTATCGTGTATTCACACGTAAGCAAAGTCAGGCCTGCTCCTCCGGCTGACCTGACCCCATTGTCACTCTGCGAATTCTATCTCATTTTCCTCACACCACTGCCTTGCGATTTCAGCATAGCATGCATCCCTGAATTTTTTCCACTCTTTTTCCAGTTCAAAAGCTTTAACGGACTGTTTGAACAGCCTCTGGGCAGCATTTCCGTCCTCCTCGAGCACTCTGAACAGGGCAGAAGCGGCTTCACTGTCATCCAGCTCATCCACGAAATCAGCCATCATGGCAAATTCATCCACCTCGTATTCATTCGGCAGACTCAGATAATCGTCCGGATTTTTGTCGATGTCTCTCATCAGAGCTTTATCTCTTCCGATTCCGTATATATTATCCATCAGAATCTTCACGGTTCCCGTCTTTGTGTGATAGAAAAACTGCGCTTCTGCATTTGCAAATGTTATCCCGTCAATTACATCCTGAAGTTTCACCGTCATATCTTAACCCCCTTGCAGCACGCCCATGTCTGAGCGTTCCGCAATTTCATCCTTATTCAGACGCCTTTTAGTCCGTTTTCCTTAACCCAGTTTTCAGCTACTTTCCTGCATATATCGCGCCGGTAACGGTCCCAGGTCTCCTGAAGTCCGCCGTTTCGAATCCTGGCCTGATATGTCCGCATGGCACCCGGTCTCTGAAGGATGCCGACAAGCTCAGTCTGAAGATTTCTGTCTTTCTGCATCTTCGCAAAATTCATCATGAGCTGCATCTCATCGGCAATTGTCAGCACAGGAATCCGGAGATAATCATCCGGATTGGCCTTAATATCAGCCTCTAATTCAGGATCACTCATTCCCATCACGGAAAAGGCCTTATCCGGTTTCAGAATAACCGCCTCCTCCGACTTTTTATAATAATACTTGCCGCTCCTGTTGGCAAATGCAATAGCATCCGTCACATCTTCTATATTCGCTTTTTTCTTTCTCTTAAAAAAATCAAACATTATCGGCCCTCTCAGAGCAAATCGAGCGGAAGCTGTTCCCAGTGCAGGACGCCGCTCCCCTGTTTTGTCAGAATATTGGTGTGCGTGAAACCGCATTCTATCGCCTTCATTACAGCCCTGTCAAAAGCCCCGTTAAGCAGAGAGTGATGATGGGCATCCGAATTGATCACAATCTCCCCGCCGAACCTGCGCAGCGCTTTCAGAAAGAATGTGTTCGGATAAAACTCTTTTTTTCTTCCCCGGTTGACTGCCCCGCAGTTTATTTCAAAAGGTACTCCTTCCGATACAAGATACTCCATAGCCTCGAGAGCAGGTTTTATATATCGCGGATCATTCTCATCAAGAAAATGCATGGAATCATTAAATCTGGTCACAAGATCGAAATGGCCTACAAATGTGCAGTGCAGTCTGTCATAGACCCGTGCTTCCAGATCGTAGTAGTCTTTAGACAGCGCATAATAATCTCCGCCGTAAAATCTCCGGCACAATTCCGCCATGATTTCTTCCGTGTTATCCACGGACATGGGCGTCTCCGTCTCCACATCAAGATAGTGTGTCGATCCGATCAGGTAATCTGCCTTGTCCGCACAGCGGGGATCATAGATGTTATCCAGCTCGACTCCGCACAGAATTTCAAGCCTGCCGGCGTATTTGTCGCGAAGCCGTGCCAGCTCATTATAATAATCCTGCAGATTCATGTGAATATCGGGGTCCATGTGTCCCGAAAATCCCAGATGCAGAAAACCCAGACGTATTGCCTCCTGTACCTGTTCCTCAGCTGTGCTGGTGCCGTCGCAGAAAGTAGTATGTGTGTGATAATTCGCAAGAAGCGGCATACTCAGAATCCTTTCGATGTAAAGCGTTTCTTTATAATATCTATGCTTCCGTCATCATTAAAATCAATCAGCATGTATGTCTGTGTCTTCCACTCCGGGCGGCCTTTCAGCGATCCGGGATTGAGGAACATGATACCGTCTATCATTCTCTCGAGATACTGATGAGTATGGCCGAAAATGATCATATCGCATTTTAACTGCTTTGCTTTCGCTCTTATCCTGCCGATACGCGGTACGCCGTATAAATGTCCGTGCGTCACAAGAATACGATGATCGCCTTCACTAACGATCAGCTCGTCCGGAAGTTCCCTTGACAGATAATAATCGCAGTTGCCGCGCACTATATAGCAGGGCAGCTTTCCTGCCGCTTCGCGCAGCTCACGAGTCTTCATTTCAATATCCCCGGCTGCAATGACAGCATCGATATTCTTTTCCCGCTCAAGAGCCGTGATAAAGTTTTCCAGAAATCCGTGTATATCCGAACAGACAAGGTACCTGCGCATCGTTTTATCTCCTTGCATTACAGTACATGCTTCAATGTTTCCAGAACGCTCCTCATATGATATTTGAGCAGGAATGACGCTGTATTATATTTTGGATATTGATATTTTATATTGTCAAGAATCGGTATGATATACCGTTCCGTCTCATCAATGTAATTGGCCATCTTTTCCCGGGAAAATGCCGTAGCCATACCGGAGATATTATTGCAGCGGTCCAGGCATTTGACTACGGAAGCTATACGGTTATTGATTATTTTCTCATAATACTGCTCTTTGGATTCTTCCTTCGTGAGACCTTCGTGCTTTTCAAATGACAGAAGCAGGACCGCTTCCCTGGCTTCGTCACTGACCGGAAGCTCATCAGCGGTTACTCCGCAGTCCTCCACCACATCATGCAGCAGGCATGTCGCAACAATAGAATCCTCGGCCACTCCGACAGCAAATGCATGACAGGCCATAAGCAGGGGGTGATTAATATACGGTACTCTGTCAGCCCCTTTTCTATACTGGCCTTCATGGCATTTTTTCATGAATACCAGAGCCTGCTGAGTCTGAACATAACCGAGCTCACGGGCTTTACGCTCAACGAATCGATACATATTATCTTCTGAAAACATACGGTCGTTGAGCTGCCATCGGTTGTGGACCGGATCGTCTTCCTCCAGAAGATACTCGGTGCCGGTATTCAGCACATGCGCAATCCCCGTCAGCCTGAGTGTTTCGGGAATTACCCTTCCGCTCTCCCATTCTCTGACTGTGTCAATAGGTACATTAATTCTCTTTGCAAAAGTTTCCTGACTCATTTTGATCTGTGTTCTGCGTTCCTCTATACGCTCACCTATGCCCACTTTTTTCCTCCGGTCTTTCCAATTGTTGCCTGCTCAAAGCAATTCAGGTTACTCTATATGAACAATGGCGTGCCCGTTTCGAACACGCCATAGAATCCCATCTGACTGCAGTCAGGTGCACACGTGCTCCAAACCACACAAATCCATTATTCTGTTTCCGGTCCCGGCATTACGATATCAAGGAACATTTTATTGATCTCATCCGCCGAATAATTGCTTCCCAGATATGCATAGACTACCTTATCCATCATTGCAAACTCCTTGCTGATACCCTCTTTGCGAACAAGACGGACAAGGCTTCTGCGGACTCCCTGAGTTATCGGTTCCTGGAACAGTATCAGCGTGTGATGTCTGTTGCCGATTTCACGGAACGCCCTTGACAGACTTTCTCCGTTAAATATGCCGTACAGACATACGACACGGAAACCTTCCTCACATGACTCGCGCTTAAAATTGGCAAGAGGTAGCGATTCCTTTCCCGTGAGCACACTGTCCTGCCTGTCCAAAATAACATTATAGCACTCGTATTTACCCCTGATTCGATCCTGTTCCGTTATTTCTGCAATATGAAAACCGACGTCGGTCAGAATGTTTCTGACTCCTTCCTCACCGAATGTTTCCCCTTCCTGCGCCCAGCCGGAGAGCTTCTCGAAGTCAAGAGGCTTTTCTTTTTCGGAAGCAATGCGATAGTATGCGATATAATCCCTGTCAAAGACATCGAGGTAGTTTTCGGTGACCGCATCTCCTTCCGCCGGTTCTGTTCCTTCAGATGACTTCCCTGTTGTTTCTTCAGATGACTCTTCTGTTGTTTCTTCACGAAAAGTATCTCCGTCCTCATTGTCTACGGAGTCAGCAGGCGCGTCTTCTTTGATATCTGCGATTTCTTCCTTTTCCGGCAGAGATGCGTCGGCCTCTTCTCCGTATTTTTCCGAAATCGTCTCGTCTATTTCCGAATCATCATTCTCGTCGGAGTCCTCATCGCTCACATACGAAGGCACTTTCAAAAAGTCATCGACATTTGGATCATATTCATCGAAGTCTTCCTCCTCGAATTCGCCATCATCATCCGAATCGTATAGATCCTGATTTATAACGGCTCCTGCGATTAATACATGCTCAAATGCATCTTCCAGTTTTCTGACATAGCCGATTCTTCTGATTGCGCTCTTTTCCTCAAGCGCTTCCATGAAATCCGTATAGGGCCGGTATATCTCGCGGCACTCTTCTACGGTCACACTGTTGAGGTCGATGAGATCAACTTTATCCTGAGCTTCTTTCAGTGCATTGATTTCTATCGGGTTATCTGTCTTAAGACGCTTGAATCTGATTGCCGGTTTCATGATCTCTTCCTTGCAGCAGAGCTCATACTGCTCTTTCATACTGAGATCTGCCTCTTCAAATGCGGCAGGAAGCTCTTCCGCACCGGTCAATTCTTTATAGTCTTCGACGCATACGTCATAAACTTCTTTCATATTCTTCAGATGAGCAATTGTCTCATCGCGAAGTTCTGACGGCAACAGTCTCTCATCGCTGATGCAGTCCTGTATCTTCAGGCACAGTTCGCCAAGAATACTATTATCCTTTCTCAGTGCCTGCAGCCTGTCGTTTATACTTTGTATTTTCTGCATCTTATTCATTGACTTTGCCTCCTTTTATGTAGCTGTCTTTCCTACTTTTCACTCAGTGCATCGATATATCCGAGCACCCTGTTTCTTTTAGCTTTAGAGAGCGTATGGAATTTCTCAATCAGATAATGTTCATCCGATTCCGTATCTATCATAATATGTTCGGGATTCTTATCTGTCCTTGTGTCTGCTTCCCCAAGCAATTCATAAGGCGACACTTCCAAAACATTGCAGATGAGCATGATTTTCTCGGCGGAAGGATTTGTTTTCTTCCTTTTCCAGTCACTGATCGCGCTCTGTGAGATGTCCGTTCTGATTGAAAACTCCCGCTGCGTCATTCCGCGTTCTTTTAAGATTTCAAAAATGCGCTCACTGATTATCATTTTTCTCCCCTTTAAAAACTTTTATACTCCCCTGATGCACCTGTGCTTTTCCCCAAAAGCCGGTACACTTTCCTTTCTGATCTGACTGTACGCTGTCCAACCGTCCGGACAGCCCTATGACATCCGTGATCCGCGATCTAAATGAAGAATAATCATTGTTCCCGAGACTCTTCCTGCGTCTCATCCGCCGTAACAGTGACTTCCTGATCTGTCCGGAACATTTCTGCCGTATAAGCGCTCGCACTCTGTGCGGAAATCTGACTGGAATAACGCGCGTCGGCTTGCCTTCGGCCAAGCAAAAATCCTATTATCAGGAAAATAAGAAAGACAATAACGCCGCCACCCGCGAAAAGAATCTTTCGGTTCAACGCCGCCCGTCTGGCTTCCTGTTCAAGCCTGCGTTCCTCACGCCGTTTTCTGCGTTCCGCTGCCGCCTTTTCCTCCGGAGTCCTCTTTTTCTTTTTACGGGGTCCGGAAGAAGTCCCTCCGGGATATGCTACGTAATTCCGATTAGCTGAACGCGAACCGGAGGTACGCCTTCTGCGGGCGGAAGATGTGCTTCTGCGCTGAGGATTCGTATTCATACCGGTTCCGGAATACTGATGACCCTGAGAAGAGGCAGGAGTGCCTATTCCGCTGCTCGGATTTTCCGCATACCTTGTGAACTGATTTCCGTTATCGTCATATCCCATGTAATACTGACGCCCGGTCTCATCATAGCTCATGTAATATGGCTGCCCCTTATTATCATAGCCGGCGTAATATGGAATTCCCTTATCGTCATAGCCGGTATAATACGGGCGTCCGTTGGCGTCCAATCCCTGATACGGCTGACTGTTATTCCCGTTTTGATATGTGTTCTGGTTGCTCATAGCCATTACCATTATCCTGCATATAAGATTCCGTCAAAGAGTTTCTCTATGTTGGTTCCGTCTATTGTCTGATACGGAGCCCCGGATGACTTATCGACATCTATGCGGATGATTTCATCATCTTCCGTTTTAAGATCGACGATACTCTCTCCATCCGTTCTGTAGATCAGAAGTTTTGTTCCTTTGGAAATGTCTGCGTCTTCTTCTATGATCTTATCGCTTTCCGGATCGATTATATCCGCTGTAAATGCAGTCCGCACCTCCAGTTCTCTGTTCACATCCGGATAATACCACTCATCCAGAGCCTCCGGCATACCGTCGCTCCCTACCCTGTAGGGACGGACTGCCGAATATGTGCCGAGAAGGACGATATCCGAATACAACGTGAATTCCTCCGGAGCAGCAGGTATTAAAACGGCTGATGCCTCCTCTGACTCATCATAAACTCCGGGGAAACCGACATTTTCTGCCAGCCCGAGAAATACAGGACTGTCTCCGCTTATATCAAAAACTGCCAGATGCTCGCGATCGCTGTCCGTCTCGTAGCACACATATATATAATACCCCTCTTCGGCTGTTCGTACAAGAACAGGAGTGATTGCATTTGCCGCAAATCTTCCGACACCGATCTTATCATTTAAGCTCACCGTGACGGCTTTTTTCGTATCATTAAGGAAAACAGATAAGGTATCTGTCTCGCCGTCATCTGACTTGTCAAATACGACAATATCCTTCTCACCGACCGGTACCGCGAAAGATTCCGTCACATCCTCATAAAGATCCGTGAAAAGCTTCCTGTTCCCGCTCCTGAGCAGCGGAACGGTTACGAGTTCATCTCCGGAATCACTTGTGAAATAGAAATTCAGCCCTTCTCTGGAAACTGCCCAGATGTAATCGTCATCCTCATATCCGGAAACTGTTTTTTCGAAATCAGTAACAGGGTCATCCGGATATATATCCTGATAAGATTCCGTCAGAACATCAGACAGATTTTCCGTCTCGATAATATCATCCAGTCTGATTTCCTTTCCTGTCTGAGAATCAAGATTCAACGTCTCGGGAGAAACTTCACTCTTCTTTCCGCGGCTGTCGCGGGTTATATCCAGAATGCTGAGAACCAGGTTGTCTGCTCTTACAGGTACTGCTCTCCGCTCTATAGCATACTTGACCGTACTCCTGGTTCCCGCCTTCTGCGCTTCGGTATCAAGTTCGTCAAAAGCACTGATCATCTCTTTCTTTATCGAAGACTCCTTCTTTTCAAGAGCCTTATCCAGCTTAGGGCAGAGCTCTTTGGCATTATCATCAAGCCGCAGCCATTGATACCGGACAGATGCCGGATTACTTCCATGACTATAGTCTGCGAAAGAATACGTTTTCAGTGCTATCTGCTGCAAGTCTTCGGAAGAGATGACCGGCTTATCCTCTTTTTCCTTCTGCTCAGACTTACTGTCAACCTTGCTGTCATCTTTCGATATGTCGGCAGAGGAATCATCTGTCTTTCCGGATTCCGCATCACTGATCCCTGACCCGGTACTCTCCGTCGTATTGCTTACGGTACCTTCAGAACTGTCTCCGGCATCCGATACATCAGACAC
>CAMYVI010000021.1 GCA_947302185.1 uncultured Lachnospiraceae bacterium | reverse complement strand
GGAGCATTGTTACGCATGCTGAGGCACGGCGGATCGCAGCCGCGCATTAAGGGAAGGTGCTCCGCATCATGCGCGGCTAATCAAGAACGCCGAGGCGTTCTTGATTAGCGAAATTAATCAGTTGCTAATTAATGTTTGTTCAATTATGATTAATCAGAAGACTATGAAGCAATAATCAGGAAATTCAAGGACGCCGAGGCGTTCTTGATTCTCTGAACGGTTAAAGTGCTATAGGTATTCCGGAAGGTTTCATAAATCTATAGCTCAGAAGACAGTAGCCTGAAACAGAGGGAAAGATTATGAGCAGGAGAGTTTTGATTATCAACACAGGGGGGACCCTTTCATCTGTCGCCAAAGAATATGGTCTGACTCCCGGCCTTACGACGGAATCTATGCTGCGGGAGTTACATTTAGTGGCAGGTGAAGCCGAGTTGACCACATTGGAATACGCTTCGGTGGACAGTGCCAACATTTTTCCGGAAGATTGGGCAAATCTGGCACGTCTGATCAGTGAAAAGAGGGAAAGCTTCGACGGAATAGTTGTCATACACGGAACGGATACTCTGGCATATACATCATCCATGCTTTCTTTTATGCTGCAGAATATACGAATCCCGGTCGTAATTACCGGCAGTCAGCTGTCTATTTCGAACCCTGTGGCGGATGCGATGGAGAACCTGCGCTGCGCTATATATATGGCGCAGGCCGGATGCCCCGGTGTGTTTGTAGCATTCAACAGGAAAGTGATACTCGGATGCCGTGCGTCAAAAGTGAGGGCGTTGAGTTTTGATGCATTTGACAGTATTAACTGTGCAAATGTCGCAGAAATCAGCTCTATCGGTATGAAAATCAATCAGCAGATACTGCCGGAAAGGAAAGGCGTTTTTCGTCTTCAGAACAAATATTGTCAGGACGTTGCGGTCCTCAAGCTGTTTCCGGGGATGCACCGCGAAATATTGAGAATGTATACAGATCACGGATACCGGGCTATTTATATCGAAGCATTCGGGCTGGGCGGCATGCCTTTTGTGAAACATGATTTCATCGGGGAGATCCGCAGTCTGGTAGCGGAGGGGATAACGGTCCTTGTAGGTACGCAATGCCGGTTCGAGGGGAGCAGTCTCTCAGTCTATGAGACCGGCCGGCGCGCGATTGAAGCCGGTGTCCTCCAGGCTTATGATATGACGACGGAAGCGGCGGTTACCAAGCTGATGTGGGTGCTTGGACAGACAAGTGAACCGGGTGAGATCAGGGAGTATTTTCAGCTGAATCTGTGCGGAGAAGTAAGACTATGATTTCTGACCCGGAATGGTTATAGATTTTCCCTTGTCTGAGAGAGCCGGTTCACACCGCTGACCCGAAAACAGTGTAAAGTCCCGGGAGAGAGACTTGAAAAAATATCTGGATATTAATCGTAGAATGTGTTATCTTACATCAATATATGGAAGTAATGAAGACTGTGAAGTCCGGATTTGCAGAGCTTTACATCCGGAAATATTAAGCAGATACAGATAAAGATGAAACACTGTGCTCTGAGGAATTCGAATGCTTCTGCGGTTTCCTTGCGTACAGAGTTTTGCAAAGGCAAATGGATAATTGCGAAAGGAGACGACACCATGGATGATTATAATGAGATTGGCGCAAGATTGAGAGAGCTGAGAGAAGTCAGTGATTATTCAATAGAAGAACTGGCGAAGGAACTGGATCTGAGTCCTGAAGTTTATGCTTCCTATGAAGAGAACGGTAAAGACGTACCCATAAGCGTAATTTATCAGATCGCCAATAAATTCAAGGTGGACTTTACCGAGATATGCACGGGAAAAAGTGCCAAGCTTGATACTTTCCATATGATCCGCCGGGGCGGTGGCAAGGTCATCAATCGTAATCCCGAGTATCATTTTGAGGATCTCGCTTACCGTTATGCAAATAAAATAATGCAGCCTCTTCTGGTAACTCTTGAGCCTACGGATGACGTTGCCAAGCTGATTACCCATAAAGGACAGGAGTTTAATCTTGTTCTGGAAGGTACCGTCATTGTCACTCTCGGCGACAGGGAATTTGTCATGAATCCCGGCGATTCGATTTATTTTAATCCGACCATTCCTCACGGACAGAGATGCGGCGGAGATGTGAAGGCTCGTTTCCTGACTGTCATTGCAGAATGATGGTATCGGTCAACTGTCCGATAGCGGGGGCGGAATATAAGACCGCTGCGCGGAAATAATTTGCCGCAATCCGGTATCGGATAACTGTTCAGACAGAGAACGGGAACGGTACCGAAGGAACGCAGCTATTGATATATAAATAGGTAGAAAAGGAGTGAAGCAGCTTTGGATTACTTACTGAAAAAATATCTTCCCCAGATCGAGTTTTCAAGTTATGAGGAGTTCAGAGATAAACTGACCATCAATGTGCCGGAGGATTTTAACTTCGGTTATGATGTTGTAGATGCATGGGCAAAAGAGGAACCGGATAAAAGAGCCCTTGTATGGGTGAATGAAGAGGATGAGGAACACATTTTTACGTTTACGGAAATCAGCAGACGTTCAAATCAGGTGGCCAACTACCTGAAAAGTCTGGGATTCAAAAAAGGCGATGTAGTCATGATGATTCTTCGCCGCCGCTGGGAATACTGGGTATGCGCAACTGCCCTTCACAAGCTTGGCGTTATTCTGATTCCGGCTACCCTTCAGCTTACCAAGAAAGACATCGTATACCGGGGAAATGCGGCATCCGTAAAAGGAATAATCTGTGTAGATGATGATTTTGTCGTGAACCAGACCGAAATGTCAGTAGATGAGATTCCGTCTCTGCAGTGCAAATTCCTGGTCGGCGGACCGAGAGAAGGCTGGGAGAGGCTCCATGACGCATTTGATAATTATTCGGATGTGTTCGAACGCCCGACCGGTGAGGATGCGACCCGGTGGAACGATGTTATGCTGGTTTATTTTACCAGCGGCACCACCGGAATGCCCAAGCTGGTCCAGCACAATTTTGCCTATCCGTTGGGACATATAGTCACTGCTAAATACTGGCAGCATGTGGAGGAGAACCGCCTTCATATGAGCGTCTCCGATTCCGGCTGGGCCAAGTTCGGCTGGGGCAAGATTTACGGTCAGTGGATCTGCGGCGCTACCATTTTCTGCTATGATATGGTGGGCAGATTCAATCCGAAGAACCTTCTGTCCAAAGTGGAAAAGTACAAGGTGACGACGTTCTGCGCACCGCCTACTATGTACCGTTTTATGCTGCAGGAAGACCTTTCGCAGTTCGATCTCTCCGCTCTGCATCACTGTGCAACAGCCGGGGAACCGCTCAATCCGGAAGTCGTAAAGCGCTGGAAAGAACTGACAGGGCACCAGATCTATGAGGGATTCGGTCAGTCGGAGGGCCCGGTCCTGATCGCCAACTTCGGCAGCGAATGGTTCGAGCCCATTCAGGGTTCCACCGGAAAACCGAATCCGCTTTTTGACATTCAGCTGCTCGACGCGGATGACAATATCTGTGAGGACGGTGATGAAGGCTCTCTCACCATGATGGATGTGTGGAATCATCCTCCTGTCGGTCTTTTTACCGGGTATTATAAGGATCCTGAGATGACGAAAGAGAAGCTGGGCGGCATAGGCTACAATACCGGCGATGTTCTCTGGCGTGACAGTAACGGATATTACCGGTTCGTGGGAAGAAATGATGATGTAATCAAGTGTTCCGGCTACCGTATCGGTCCGTTTGAAGTGGAATCGGCACTGATTGCTCACGATGCCGTGGTGGAATGTGCAATAACCGGCGCTCCGGATCCCATCCGCGGCCAGGTCGTCAAGGCGACCATCGTGCTGGCCAAGGGTTATACTCCTTCAGACGAACTGACCAAGGAACTGCAGCGGCATGTCAAAAAAATGACTGCTCCTTATAAGTATCCCCGTATCGTGGAATACGTGGATGAACTGCCCAAGACAGTCGGAGGTAAGATCAAGAGAGCTCTGATTCGAAAGACAGATGAGGACAACTACATGGGTACCCTGTGAGGGAACCCTCTTTTATCTCTAAAGGACTGACCGGTCAGTCCTTTTATTCTTCATCGCGCAATATTCGTGACGTAAGTCTATGATACGCGAGCAAAGTGAAATTTGGCTTTATCGCGCAATATTCGTGACGTAAGTCTATGATACGCGACCAAAGTGAAATTTGGCTTTATCGCGCAATACTCGTGACGTATGTTTATGATACGCGAGCAAGGTGACACTCGTCTTGAAAGTGTGTCGGAAATTATCCCAGATACCATCTCTGAGCTTTCGTCGACGCCGCAGTCTTTGCCATAACGTTCGTACCGTTCAGGGTCTTATTAGAGTCAAGGTGGAGAACTGTACCTAATCCGTTTTTCAAAGTAACGGTACCGTCCGAATTCTTTATGATCTGCCATCTCTGGCCGCTCAAAGCTGCCCATTTGCTCTGAACTACATTTGCACCGTTTGTCTTTGTGTTGCCTTTCACGGTGAGGACCATACCGGAATTCACATTTGCCAGACGGTAATAACCGCCTCCGCTGTAGATGACCTTGAATTTCTTTGCATTAACATTGCTGTATTTATAGAGGTTCACGTTTGCGCCGTCATCTTTGGATGAAGATGCAATGTTAAGTGCAAAAGTCTTATCTTTTGACGCTCTGATTGCATAGGTTCCGTCAAATTTCGCATTTACCGCATCTGTCTCCGCAATATAGAAACGCTGAAGACCGTTGCTGGCAGTTTGGGCCATACTGAGGGTCGTTCCTTTCACTGCAGAGGCATCTGACATCGCGATTGAATAGCCGGTCACTGCATTCATAATGGCAAATGAGTTATCCGATTTTTTCGAAAGCTTCCAGTTCTGAGCCGGTTTGGTCGTCTGATCGTAAATTACAAGACCGGCTCCGAGAGCAGAGCTGTTCTGCTGTACCGCAAGGGCAAGTTCACACTTGGCGTTTATGAATTTCCATGTGCCGTCAGAGTTTTTAACAGCCTTGAAGCTCATAGCTTCGGAACTGCTGCGGTCCGTAATGTAGACCTTTGTGTTATTTACCGTCTTGCCGGAAAAGGTACTCACGGCTGTCGAAGAATTGTTCTTCGGGATGAGCTGGTAAGTCTTGCCGGATACGATGGAAGAAACGCAGTCAACAATTTCGAAAGTTTTGATCCGGCTGCCGGTATATTTTCCCTTTCCTGTCAATTCGAGGCGGGCTGTTCCGGGATTTATATTGTTTCTGAAGATATATGTGTAATCTGTACCGGCGGTCAGGGTCACGCCGTTCATGATGACTGAGAAAGTCGGAGTATATTCCCTGCCGGTATATCCGTAAGAGAGACTGATGCCGCTGATGGAAGCGCTCGCAATACTGATAGCCTGATCTGTAGGTGTGGGTTTCGGCGTCGGCGTATTAGTGGGCTTTGGCGTCGGCGTATTAGTGGGTTTCGGCGTCGGCGTATTAGTGGGTTTCGGCGTCGGCGTATTGGTCGGTTTCGGCGTCGGCGTATTGGTCGGTTTCGGCGTCGGCGTGTTAGTGGGCTTCGGCGTCGGTGTGTTGGTCGGCTTCGGCGTCGGCGTGTTAGTGGGTTTCGGCGTCGGCGTGTTAGTGGGCTTCGGCGTCGGTGTGTTAGTGGGCTTTGACGTCGGCGTATTGGTCGGCGTCGGTGTGACTGTTGTCAGATCGGAGGGCACCACTTTATAATCTGTGGCAGACATGGGATACTCTGTATGGAAGGCAGCGGTATCGTACTCTACATCCCGGATATGAGAATTAAATGTATTTTGTCCTTTCAGAAAATAATTCGGTTCAGATTGTTCTGCATCCCAGGTAGCATCTAAATTATAGTATAATCCTTTCAGGCGTACTATATTCCAGGCGTGATTACTGTCTCTGCTTGTGTCGCCGCTGCCTGTAATAACCCTTGCATCCAGTCCGGCCTCCAGCGCCATTCGATAAAACAGGGTCGCATAGCCCTGACAAACAGATGTTCCGTTTATAAGAGCAGCATAGCTGGTATGCTTCAGCATGTAAGAGTTATCGTCCAAATTGTCGAAGTCATACGTGACATGGGAGCAGATAAAGTCGTAGATAGCCTTGACTTTGCCGTACTCTGTCTTTGAGTCAAGCTCAAGAGACTCAAGGACATTGTTCAGATAAGCAGTCTCTTCAGCCTCCTGCTCGGGAGTTGTGTAATAGGTCACACCGGTATAGACGGTGAATGTCATAGCCAATGTACTGCTGCTTAAGTATTCAAAGTCAACACCGGCTCCGGTTTCTATACCGTTATATTGCCAACATGCATAATCCCCCGCAGTCGGAACACCGTTGTGGACAAACTGGTTTTCCTCAGCTATGTTTAATAGCCTGTAGTAAATTGCATTTATCTCCTCATTCGTGATATCGGCGCTTTGTTCGCATTTATATCGGACGAAGAGTTCATTTCCCCAAGCGGCGACTGTGTCGTTGAATGTATTTCTGTAAACTTCGGCGAATTCATCCAGAGTTGTCGTGACCGGTATCGAGGCGCTTCCGACAAGCGGTTCGTCTGAATGCTCATTGAATGCAGGAGCCTTCGAATCGGTGACGCCTGCATATAGCGGGTTGACTTTGATAACCGGTTCAAGTGTTATATGACGGGATGAGCCGTTTGATATCTCTTCTACAGAGATATCAGGCCGTTCATCTGAAGTCTTTTCAGCAGCTGAGCCATCCGTACCGGTAGCCGGATGAGCGCAGACGTCATCAGATACTGAGACATCATCAGTTGTCTGAGCTCCGTCATAGGCTGCAGATTGGAGCGGCGTAGAAACAACTAATATGAGAGCAAAAATGACTGCAAGTATTCCGGTGATTTTTTCGTTCAAGATTTTCCAGACCTTTCCTGTAGTGTGATTACGAATGTCGACCTTACTACGACAGGGATTATTGATGGTATTAATTATATATCACCTGCTTCGCTTTGAGAAACCGATAAGAAAAATTTTGCCGGCGAATCGGTAATTTCTTCGGACGTTGCTTCTTTATTTTCAATACGAAAATGTTAATAACGCAAATACGATTAAACATCTTTCAAAAGATTACTGAAAGGATAAAGATAGAAAAGGTATGGCTATCAGATTATTTTCAGAAATTCCGTTTCTCCGGGACAAAGAACTGGTTTTAAAGAAACTTGAAGCGCATGACGCCGATGCGCTGGGAGAGTTGGTGAACAATCCGAGAGTGTACCGCTATCTTCCGACGTTTCTCTTTGAGAAAAAGTATGATGACCTGAGTTATGTAATAAAACATCTCTATGACGAGTGCTTTCAGGAGTCAATTATCCTCGGGATATTCAAAGACAATGAGTTCTGCGGTCTGGCTGAGATGTACGGCTACCGGGAAGAAATACATAAAATCAGTGTCGGCTACAGACTTCTTGAACGGAAATGGGGGCAGGGCATTGCGTCTAATGCACTGAAATTGATGATTCAATATCTCTGTGAAGAGACAGATATAGAAATAATCACAGCCAGTACGATGGTAGAGAATAAAGCGTCAGCCGGAGTTCTGCAGAAGAACGGATTTGAGCTGGTCGTTTCAGGTACGGAAGAAGACTGGGGCTATGAGACGCCGACTATAACGGATAAGTGGATCAGATGAAGAAAGAACAAAACTGGAGGAATGTCCATGAAAAAGAAAACTGTAACGATTGCAATCATTCTGATGCTGATGACCGGTGTCATCGGATGCGCCAGGCTGCAGAGCGGAGTCCATGATCTTCATGGCAGTATTATCGGCAACGAGTATAATATCGACATTTTCGACAATACCGGAATTCGTACGCTCAGATCTCACGGTAAAAAGATCGACATTGATAACAACATAGTGGAGGAAAAGACTTACGCCTCCGATACCGATGAATGGTATACGACGAAGAATTTGAGTTCTGTGATCACGATTACGATTGACGGCAGGCAGCTGATCTCCTGCGGAGATACCTGCATTTTCTACGACAAACGGCTGTCTCCGGAATATGAGTTCTATCTGGACCAAATAGAGAGTGATTCATCGGGAATTCTGTCCTCGACACTGATCAGCGGGAAGGTGAACAGCATTAAGAATGAGTTCGGAAAACCGATGGTAGTGGTCATTAAATCACAGATGGGTGCACCGATTTATGCTTTTTCCGGAAATAAAGTCTACTGGGAGATCGAAGAAGATCTGCCAAGGTTCACAAAGCTGATGATAGACGGAAAGGCTCTTTATATTCATCGGGCTAATTTCCAGATCATTGATAAGGCGCTTCTGGATTGAAGGCAGGCGATGAATAACTGAGCCGGGGCGCAACTTGTGCTCTCCCTACCTTATTATATACTCAGGGTGAGCGGGTAAGGTTTTCAAAAAGGTATAATTAGGATACAGCTGTATATATGCATTTTATTGTAAAATAGTATCCTGTCTTTGACAGTACGAATGCGGAAGAGCCTTTAAATAGAAGGGTTCTCCCGCATTTTTCTGTTTGCGGGAGATTAATCACGGCTTCATTCAAAATAATAAACAGAATCCCGATCAGAGGATTGACAAAATCCGTCAAAAGGTAGATAATTATTTGCAAAATAGGCTTATTGTGCGCTATTTTTGGAAAATTGAATTTCTGAATGTGTTTATTTTATAGAAAATAATTCTGATTAGCACTATATATTTTACATTTTAAGACAGGAGTTTGTTCGGACCGAAGGGTCACAGGAAAAAATGGAAAACGAGAAGAAAGGCACAGGAAAACGCATATGGCGCAGGCTTCTGGTTCTTTTGCTGATACTGGTACTGGTACTCGGCCAGGTTTTGACGGCAAAGACGCAGGTCCGGTATGCAGCAGAGAACTATACGGAACAAAATGAAGCCTATGCGGCACAGGTCATGGAGCAGGAGACACCGTATCTTTCCGATGACCGCATAGCCCGTCAGTGGAAGTACCTGCAGACAATCGGGCATCTACCCCGGACATATAAAGATTTTAACCTGTATGCGGATATTGCCATAGCCAATGAAGATTTTGAAGCCGCTGCGAAATATATGAAAGACGGTATCGCAGTTGCAACCGGACAGGAGGAGGATCTCGCTGTTCTGTATCTGAGACTGGGCAGTCTCTACATTCTGCAGGATAATCTGGAAGACGCGGAAAAAATGCTGGACAAAGCTGTTTCACAGGATGAAACACTGGCAGCCGCCTGGTTCCTTAAGGCACAGATGAAAGCCGAAGCGGGAAATGCCGAAGAAGCCGCGGATAGTTTTCATCATTACATCCGGCTTCCCGGACGGGATCCGAAAGAAACGCTCGCGCTGGCAGGACTGTTTGAATCGCTGGAAGACTATAAAAGCGCCGTGATCTGTTACTCGGCCGGAATCGAAGATGATTCTCTGGTCACGACGGATATGTTTGCGGATCGCGCCAGATGCGAGATTCTGCTGGAAGACAACTCGGCAGCAAGAAAAGATCTGGAAACATATTTCGAGCTGACAGAGGAAGATCCGGAAGGCCGGCCTGCCGCTATGCTGGGCATGTGCCTGATGGAGGACGGGGAATATAAACAGGCTGTCACATATTTCCTCAAAGCGGTGGAAGACGGGTATCCCGATAAGGCAGTGATGTACAGCCAGTCTTCCAAAAGCGCTTTTGCGGCAGCAGATTATAAGACAGCGCAGGAAGACGGACTCAAAGCCTTGAGCGAACTGAAAGAAAACGGCGATGATATCACGGAGGCGTCATTCTGGACAGGTCTTGCGTACCTGGCACAGGATCAGTACAGTGAAGCCGCCGGTTATCTTGAAGCGACAAAGGCTGAAAATGCAGACTTTCCGGATATCGATTATTATCTCGGAATCTGTACACTGGCACAGGAAGACTATCAGACAGCAATAGACCACTTCACCGCGTCTATTGAAAAAGAAGAAGCGGTCACGGCAAGCTGCTATAACCGTGCCGTGTGTTATGCAAAAGAAGAAAACAACGGCAAGGCCAAAGCCGATCTGCAGGAAGTCATGTCCAGAGGAGACGATGAGGAACTGGCGAAAGGCGCGGAGGAATTGCTGAAAGCACTCGGATAACGCGGACAACCGCAATACTATGTAATCCGATGAAAAACCTTACCACACAAGACGCCGAAAAGGCAGAGGTGAAGTATGAAGCAAAAAAATCAGCGGATGAATCGAAAGTATTTCAGATTGTTCAAGGGACTGTTCCCGGTCTGCGTGGCATTTATGCTCATGTGGTCAACGGGCATGCATGTTCGGGCTGAAGAGGGAGACGGCACGTTCGAAGGGGAAATCACGACCCAGGAAGAAGCCTATGTCGGGGGCGATAATGACAGCGGAGGGGATAGCTATGATGATTCCGGCGGAGATAATGACGGCGGAGGGGATAGCTATGATGATTCCGGCGGAGATAATGACGGCGGAGGGGATAGCGATGCCGATTCCGGCGGAGATAATGACGGCGGATCGGACAGCGGCGGTGATTCCGGCGGCGATATAGCTGAAGACACATCCGTTGCGCTCGAGGCTGATCCGGGCAGCGCTACGGTCGCTGAGGTGATCACGGAGTCCGACGGCAGTGAAAGTAATACGGTTACCGAGGCAGAGGCAATCGAAAACGATGTGCCTTCTGTTACTGTGACCGAAACTTTTGAGTCTGTCACACTGGAAGGGGATGAAAAGGCAGAGGACAAGATTAAGAACATGGAACCTGCCGGAAAGACCTATACACTGACGGACGTCGGCGACACGATTAAAGAGGAAGACCGGGAAAAAGTCGACCTGACCAAAGATGGCAACAAAGTTGAGGTCACGGAAGGTAATAAGACCGAGAAGGACGGAACGACGACGGTCGACAAAGTAACCCGAACAACAGTGACTTCTTCCGATAATGCCATTCAGAAGGCAGTCAACGAGGCACTGAAAAAAATCACGGCGGATACCAAATCTGTCACGGTCACCGTGGCAGCCGGCAAATACGACGGAGATGTGAATATTTCTGATGAGTTAGAAATAGAGTCGTCGGATTCTTCCGGAAGTAAGACCGCACTGAAAGACATTCTCACCAATAACAAAGGGTTCAAGCTCTATATTCTCGGAGAAGGTTCCTATACCAAGCCGGAGGATGGCGGCATCATCGACAAGTCTAAGATAACGACTGATACCGGCCAGAATGTGCTCTTCGGCGGGAATTTTAACATTCAGGGTATCAATACGGTACTGGCGGGTATATGGCTCTCTCTGAAGAATTCCATAAAGGTCAGCGGAGGTGCCGATGTCACAGTCTACGGAACTTCCGAAGATGACGGAATAGATGTGACAATGACCGGCGGAGACAATACCGTCACCCTCGATACGGGAGAAGGAAACGATTCGGTCACCGCATCGAGCGCAAAAGAAGAAGCGGAAGATGATGACAACGATGATAAAGAAAATAACTTCTTCAACAAGCTGACCGTCAATACAGGCAACGGCAGCGATACCGTTAATCTGAATCATGCTGCCGGCGTTCTTGAGGCGGAGGTCATCACAGGCAGCGGCGATGATAAAGTGGGACTGAAAGCCGGAAGCGATGCTGTTTCTTCCTATAAGAATAGCGATGAGAACGGAAGCGGCAGCGGTTCGGAAGAGACCGTCAAGGGCAGTCTGAAGGTCGAACTCGGTGACGGGGATGACATTGCCAATGTGGACGCTTCTCTGGTCAAGGGATTCGCGGATGATGCTGTAAACATCGACGGCGGAGCCGGCTACAATATTATGAATCTGACAGGCAAGCTCGCCAAAGACAAGGAGGGGCAGATCTCGGCGGAGCTTACGAAGACGGACAGCGGAAATGAGAAAACTTATGTCGGTACGATCAGCCTGATCCCGGATGGGAAAGATGCTGCCGGAAAAATCAGCCTGATCAGTTTTCATCTTTTCATGGACAGTCTGGAAAACAAAAAGTCGGAAAAGCTTACCAAACTGGACGGAGTTACTCCGAAGTCATTCGTTAATTATTCCGTTGAAGCGGATAAGAATCAAGAGGTGACCGGAGACTGGTCTGCTTATAAAGACCTGATTCTGACTAATCTGGATATCAGCGGAGATACAATCCGTCTCGGCAAGCTCAATATCCCGGCGGTAAATCTGAAGGCGACGGCACAGAAGATTCTGGTCAACGGTGCAGTAACCGCAGCAGATATCAACCTGATAACCAAGGATGATGATGTAACATTTGATATCAGTGATGATGTTCCTTCTATTGTCAGTGATAAGTTGGGCGATCAGATGTCCGGCAGTTTGTTCGACTTTAATGCCGAGGCAGGAATCGAAGTGAAGAAGGACGGTTCTCTGACAGCGACCAGCGGAGATGTTGCAATGTCAGCCGAAATCGACCAGACACACAAGTTGTTCGAGCTGCTTGGCGGATGGCTGGACAAGCTGAATAAAATCGACAGCGACCTTGAGATTGTGAGCAACGTGCTGCAGGTTCCCAACACCTTCAATATAAAAGTGGGCAGCGCAACGATTTCCGTGTATGGCGATATCGATGCGAAACGGTATATCAACGCATCGGCTAAATCGAATGTTTCCATGGAAGCTTCGAACAAAGATGTGGCCAGTCTGTATATTCCGGTTTCTTTCGTAGTGGCCGTTACGAGAACTACAATCGAGATAATAGGCGCCGAGGTCAAATCCGGAAAAGATATAACTCTGAGCGTATTATCCGACGACTCTCTGAAGGCTGAAGCGACGACCGGAAAGCTGCCGCTCTCCTTAGCCACAGCAGTAGCCGTTAATGATGGTCATATCCTCATCGGCGGAACGACAAATATGGTAGCCGGCGGTGATGTAAAGATGGATACCAAGGCTTCCACCGTGGCGGAAGCCAGCGCAAAGCGAGGCGAACTGAAATCGGATTCGAGCGGTTACCTTGCTGTTGAAGTTGCTGTACAGGATGCGTACACACGAGTGGAAGACAGCGCTTCAATTAAAGCCGGCGGAAACATTGAACTGAACTCCTCGGCAACTCTGAAAGGAAAAGCTCACGCGACCAGCGCAAAAGCGGAAGAAGAAAAAGATGATGACGGCAGCGAAGATAAAGATGACGATGACAAGAAATCGGCAGGCACGCTGCTTAGCGGCGTTACGGAGCTGCTTAAGAAGCTCGGAGAAGAATATGGCAAGAAGGCCCTGACTTCCGGTTATGGCTGGGTCAAAAATAAACTGACGGGTGCGGCAGATCTTGTAAGTTCCAAACAGTACAAAGTTACGGCGGAAGAATCGGATCACGGTTCAGTTTCGGCTCCGTCCTCCGCCAACGGACACAAGTCAGCAGACACCAACATGTTTGAGGAAGGTGTTACTTACTATACCCTGGTCAAAGATAAGTATGTAAAAGCAACGGATATCACACCCGGGGAAGCGATTCCGAAGGATACAAATTATTATGTGGATGCCGACCCGGTACGCCTGGTCATTACACCGAATAAGGGATACAAGGTCAAAGAGATTACTGTCACCTATCTGCTGAAAGGTGCAAAGGAAAAGACCAAGGTCACGATCAGCGGAGACGACGCATCCGGCAATAATGAGATCGAACTGAAACGAAACGCAGACGGTTCCTTCAGCTACCGCATGCCGGAAGCCGATGTAAAGGTATCCGTAGAGTTCGAAAAGGGAGAGAGCGGTACAACTCCGGAAGAAGAAACAACGGATGCCGGCCTGAGCGATCTGTTCAATGAATCTACAGGCAATACTGCACCGGAAGAAGACCCCGAAGAGCAGCAGGAAGATTCCACATCTCCCGATGCAGTGACACTGGAGATCGAAGAGACCGACGGGTCATATCAGCTGACAAAAGATGAGAAAGTCGCTGAGGGTGCAACATATTATACCAAGGTGGAAATTGCCGGCGACACAGTCATGACAAAAGTGACCGGCGCAGAAGTAGGCGATGAAATTCCGAAGGATAAAGACGGAAAGCCTGAGTATTATGAAGAAATCGGCGCAATCCTGCTGAGCGTGACAAAGGCCGATCCCAATTCCTTTGTTACGGTCACGCCGAACCCGGCCGCAGACAAGGCCATGAAGAATCTGAAAGCGGTTTATAAATCCGAGTATCAGATCGAGACAGACAAGAAATTCGATACTGATAAGAGGACGTATTATCTGCTGGTAGCCGGAAAGTTCGTGAAACAGGAAAAAGAACAGGGTGTCGAGAACGGAAAGAAGATTCCGTCCGGCAAGACTTACTATTATACAGAGTATGTAAAGGCAGAACCCGATAAGCCGGTAGATGCCAATACGAAATACTATGTATTTGCGGAAGGAAGTTATATTGAAAAGTCTCTTGCCGGAAAAGATAAGATTCCGGATGACAATAACTATTATTATCTGAAACAGCGTGAAGTAGAGACAGAGGTCAAAGCCAATGAGGCGGGTGCTTATAAGTTCAGAGTTCCGTACGGTGTTGTAGGAAAGATCAGCTTTATTGCGGAATTCGGAGATGCCACCGGAGCGGAAATGACTCCTGCCAAACCGGACGATGCGTCAAGCGCACAGAGTGCGGGCGCACTGGCCGGCGGCGTCAATATCAATACCAACGAAGCAGCCATCTCGACCACCGGCAAGATTGAAGCCGGCGGATCTGTCACAGTGAATGCCAGCGGCAATGCCGAAGCCAGTGTAGTGGCAGACGGCACAGCGGTCGGCAAAGACGAGGAGGAAGAGAAGAAAGAAAGTGCCGGCGGTACAACACCCGAAGGAGCTACTCAGATCACGGCAGAACAGACAATCGTGCCTTATACCGTGTACACAGCTCCGGGCAAAAAGGAAGGCGCGTCCCTGAAGTCTCTGGCAGAGTCGGATCCTGAGAAGGGCGTATATGTATTTAAGGTCGTCGGAGCCGATAAGGATTTCACCAATGATGAAGGCAAGGTGACATTCACCTATACCGATTCGGACGGTAAGGAGCAGACGGGCAAAGCGAAACTGGATAAAGCGACTGCGCAGTATACTGTGGATCTGTCGAGCCTTTCCGTCAAGGCCGGCACAAAAGTCACGATTCGGTTGGAAGGCATCGAAGCCGATGCGGACGCCGAAGGTTCCTGGCTGGTCGGCAATACGGTAAAGATCGATTCTACACAAAACGGCGCTGTCAACCTGCTGAGCGGCAAGGCCGGCAGCAAGGTGTTCGCATTCTCTGTCACTCCGCGTGTCGGATACAGACTGGGCGAGACCACTCAGAAGAAGGAATCCGGAGACGGTAAAGAAGACGGTTCCGGTGATAACAATAAAGAAGAAACGGTTGCGTCCCTTTTCGTGAAATATACAAAAGCGGACGGAACTGAGGGTAAAGCTGCACTCAAAGACGGCGGCAAGGGCAACTACTACTTCAAGATCGCAGATCTGAAGGATCTGAAGGAAGGCAGTGAACTTGTTGTCACAGCGGAGTTTGTGAAGAACGTGCGAGACATCGCTCTGTCAGTTAAGGCCGGCGGAGATGATGAACCCGAGGCAGGCACAATCACGCTGGATCCCGCTACCATTAATTCCAAGGCGGAAGGTGATAAGAAGGCAACAGCCATTGAAGGCAACACCGTAAAATTCTCGATCAATTCCGGTGCGGGCCATACAAGCACGTTGGCCAAAGTGTATGTGTCCTACACACTTGATGGCGAGGAAACAAAGAAAGAACTGCAGATCAAAGACGGCAAGTATTCCTTTGTTATGCCGAATACTGCTGTTACGATTACCGCTGATTTTTACAACCAGATTCATTCTGTTGTATTTGAAGAAAAGGATCTTGCAGAAGAGAATAAGAATCTGATTCAGACAAGTTCCGAAAAGGTTGGCGCAGGTGAAACTTTCAAAATTTATCTGAAAGAGGATGCGGTCAAAGCAGGAAAGAAGATCAGCTCTCTGGCACTTTACATCGGCGGAAACCTGACTCCGGAAGATTCTCCTGAAGGGCTGATTAAAAATGATGAGGATGTATGGTACTATACGGTTCCGTATGCGGTAAACGTGGGCGGTACGACAATCAGACTGAGGGATGCGTCAGCAGGCGGAATCAATTTCAAATTTGTTCCGGTCATCGAAGAGAGAACTGTCAAGGTCGGCGCGTCGGATACGACAAACGGTAAGATCGACCTTTCGGCAGTACTGGCGGATGCGGGAAAGAAGTATACTTTCACCCTGACACCGAACGACGGTTACAAGGTCAAAAATGGCGGTGTTACCGTGACACTGACGGCAGACGGCAAGACCGTTGATCTGAAGGCAACCGGAAGAGGAACGGAATATACCGTGGTCCTCCCGGATAAGATCGGCAAAAATGCAAGCCTCCAGATCAGTGCGGCTTTCACACCGGGCGTGCAGTCCGGAAACGGTTCCGGCAAGGACGGCAGCAATACGGTGTCGGTCGGGGCATCGGTGGCAGTCGGTATTCTGATCAATAAAAATGATGCATATGTGAAAAACGCAAAGATCGAGTCCAATGGACTTATAATCAATGCGGACGAGAAATCCGAACACGAAGTCGAGGCCAAAGCCGGATACAGTGAAGGAGATATCGGTATCGGCGGTGCGATCGCGGTGAACGTATCTTCCGTCAGAGCGGATGCGAAGATCGATAAAACGGCGGACGTCACACTGACCGGCGGCGATCTTAAGGTTACTGCCAACGGAGAAAACAAGTTTACGACAACAGGCGACGCCAAGGGCGATGAAAAAGCCAAAAATATGGGCGTCGGTGCAGGCATTGCAGTGGCGGTCACCGGTACGGAAGTCAAGGCTGTGATCGAAGACAATGCAAAGATCGCGCTGAAGGAGACTCCGGCAGATCAGGCTGAAGACAAGAAAGAGACGAAGCTTGGCAGCGTGGATGTGACGGCAAATCTGAATGAAGATCAGACCGTCAGCTCGACCGCAGGTTCCGCGGGCGGCGTTTCCATCACACCGGTTCTGTCTCTGATGGTTTCCGGTACTGAAACGCAGGCGCGCTTCGGCAAAGGAGACGGCACTATCCTGTCTGACGGCGATTTCAATGTCAAAGCGGGCAGCAATCTGAGCAGGCAGATGGCGGCAAATGCTGCTGCGGCCGGATCCAGCTGCGGCGTAGGCGGATCCTTTGCGATCTCCGTCCTGCATGACAAGACGGAATCCCGCTTATCCAGGAATGTAAAGGCAAAGAATGTAAACGTTAACACAACGGCGAAGAACACACATAAATCCACATCCAGAGCCAGCGCAAACGGCGCGGCACCTGCGTCCTCTTCCTCCGGAGATAAATCCG
>CAMYVI010000020.1 GCA_947302185.1 uncultured Lachnospiraceae bacterium | reverse complement strand
TCCCCGTCATTTGCAAAAATTTCAATGGAACTTCGATCAATAAATACTCTGAGATGTGTAAGCGGATTGGCAAGAGGTCTGTCCATTTTCTCCCCGAGTTCCGTGTTATATCGCCTGGTCATTCCGGATTTGTCAACCGACGCCACCTGTTTTTCATCATCATATCGGAAAACATAACCGCCGCTTCCGTCTTCTTTCGCAAAGAATCGGATTTCGACATCACCCTTGCTGAATATTTCGATTTCACAGGCTCTGGGAAGTTTTCCATCCTTCGGGTCCACATTCCCGTCTCTCAGTGCAGCGAGTGCCGGAAGCGGTCTCTGAATGAGGCGCCGTCCCTTCATCAGAAGTTCGCGGGGCAGTGTCAGGCATCCGGACCATTCTTCCTCATCCGTCGGATAAGAGGTATCCGGCAGCCCCATCCATGCGACAAGAACCGCATTGTCGCTGGTCGGGTTGTTGTTCGCACACTCTGCGGCATAGGAATCGAATCCGAAATCAAGGAAATGGAAATAATTATCGTGTTCAAACGTCAGCGTCTCCCAGTCCATCTTCCCGACCAGATAACCGTTATGATGGATATTTCCGCCTCTTCCCTCTATTGACAAATGCTGCGGGCAGAACAGAAGCACATCCCACTGTCCTATACTCTCTATAGCCGGGCATTCCCACATATCGCCAAAATTCTCAAATCCGGGAACCTTCAGCTCACCGGCAAATTCCCACCCGTCCTGAAGCTCATTGGATCTGTAAATAATTGCGCATCCCCGCTTATCCTTCGTCTGTGCACCGAGAACGATAAAATACTTTTTCAGTTCTTTGTTATATATGATCTTCGGGTCTCTCTGATGCTCCGTATAGTCAGGATTAGGCCCGAATATCGGCCACGGAAGCTTAACGGCTTTTCCGTTATCATACAGTTTCAGTGTACAGGTATTCGGAACTCTGACCCAGTTCTCATCTCTTCTGTTCCCTGAATAAAAGATACAGAGCGCATCCTTTCCCGGAAGAGCAGAACCCGAATATGCACCGGCGTTATCCATATCCATATCCGGTCTGATACACACACCGACATTCTCCCACGTCACCAGGTCCTTCGATACCGTCTGATACCAGTATTTCAAACCGTGAACCGCTCCCCACGGACACCACTGATAAAACAGATGCCACTTTCCGTCATGCCATACAAATCCGTTGGGATCATTCAGCAGACCGGTCACCGACTGAATATGATAAGTCTGACGATAATCGGATTTTACGGTGCGGTCATGCAGTTCTCGTATTTCTTCCGGACTTTTCAGAACACGGTAGCGCTCTTCTCTGGTCCATTTCTTCATGATTCTACCTCCTCCTTCCTGCTTCTCTACTATCCGACCGGAACGCGGACAATCTTCATCTGAGAGTCCCGGAAATACCGGTCAGAAATTATAAATCACGAACATATACGTAGTTCAATTTTATCACACACACTCTGTACTATCAATATAGACAACTTAAACGCCGAAAAAAGTGGTTTTTCTGTCAATATTACCAAATTTGCAATATGCGAATACAACGTCAAAAGGAGGCTGCCGCACCTACTGCGGCAGCCTCCTTTGTTCTTTCGCTTCGGAGATCACTGTTCTTCCTCGGTATTCTCTTCCTCGGTGTATTCTTCCTCTGTGTTCTCTTCCTCGTAATCTTCCTCGTTATCTTCTGTGTTCCCTTCTTCCGTGTATTCTTCTTCACCGGTTTCTTCAGAAGACGCCTCGCCGGTATTCTCCGCTGCTGCTGAAGCTGTGTTATCAGCAACAGCCGCTGTGTCGGGACCCAGCGCATCAACAGAACTCTCATCGAGTCCTGACGGCGGTTGTGTAATTGAAAGAACAACATGTGCTGTTCCTTCAGTCATTTCTTCATCGCTGACCGTGGCGTTGCCCTCCATGAGCGCCCTGACTGCATTATTATAATCTGTCTCAGTGAATGTAGACAGTCTCGTATAATCGGCAACGATCTTTACCGCTTTGTCTGCCGCCCCGTAATAAACAGCTTCACCGGCCGGGAGACTTTCATCCATTTCGAAATCATTCAGCGCCGCATCGACAGCCGCCTTATATGATGATACTGTTGAGAATATGCAGTTTGCAGAGACAGCGTTCATATCAATTCCTCCCGCTATGAACGGCTTGCTCATTGACTGTGAGGCTCTGTATACCGCATTTGCAACATTATCGCCGACTGCATATATTACTTCGACACCTTTTTTATACAGAATCAGCGCATCTGTCATGCGGAGAGGCGTAAGGTCATCGTTCTCTGCATATACGGCAGTGACCTTTACTTCGCCGGTTCCGAGATTGAGCTCCGTCGCTGCCTTCTCTGCGCCCTGCACATAACCGCTCAGATATCTCTTGCAGGTATCATCATTACCTCCTGCGATAAATCCGAGACTTCTGTAGCCGTTGCGGACAGCACCGTAACCGGCGATATAGCCCTCATCCTGTGTTGCGATTCCCACCGCTGTAGTGTTTTCGCGGAAACTCACTTCAGCGTCTTCATTCTTCCGCGGCATTCCGCCGATCAGGATATATCTGGTCTTGCGATGAGATCTCTGTGCGCGGAAAATCGGTCCCTCCATATCTTTACCGTAGGCAAAAACAAGTTCCGTACCGTCATCAGCCGCTGCATCGAACTGAGCGTCCAGACCTTCGTCGGTATCTTCCTCAGCCGTATAATACTTATAAAGATACTCGCTTCCTGCAGTCTCCTGGATAGAAGCCCACACTTCCGCATTGACACTCTCAGTACCGATACCTTCCGTATTTGTTACCAGCCCGTATCTCGGCGCATCTTCTTTTTTTCCGCATGCTCCCGTCAAGAGAGTCATGGCAGCCACGAGCACAAGAGATACAATTTTCTTTTTCATAGCGCTAACGCCCCTTTCAAGAACCAAATACAATCTTGCAGACCTGTTCGGCAGTCATATTCTGCATACCGTCAGGATCTGTCAGGATTCCCGTTCCGTCAGTCTTCCATGTTGCCTTTCCTACATATGCCAAATACCCCGGTCCGTTCTGATGAATATGGAATGGCCAGTTCGGAGATACCATCTTCATATACTTTTGAGCAAGTTCGATTGATTTTCCGTCTGTTCCGCTGAGCTGAGTCCCCTCAGGCGTGGAGTGCATAATGAGCACCGAACCGTCGGTACATGTACCCATGCAGATCCAGACATGACCGCTTCTGCTGACGACATCGCCGGGTTTGAAGGTATTGCCGGAATCATAACACCAGCCTCTGCTTATATAATATGCTGCCGTGCCCGATGAGGAAGCGACAATATCCTCCACATTGTCTCTGTCATAAATTGTATTGTATACCGCCCATGCAGTGAATCCCGAACAATCGAGACCCATACCGTAATTGAACTTGTAATTCTTATAATCATATCCGGCTCTCGCGTTTGCATTATAGAACTGTGTCCATGTCGGAAGCATGCCGATCTTTGAAGAATCGGCTTCAACGGAGGTTCCCATACCTCCCCAGCCTCCGCCCCAGATATAGAGGACTTTTCCGCAAGGTGCTACGGCGTTCGTAAGCAGGGCTCGTATTGTTCTGCCTCCGGTTGCGGTCTTGAAATCCGTCTTATTGCTCACGCCTTCCGAATCGATCGCATATCCTTCGACTGTAGTATTTCTCGCCATAATACCGCTGCTGCGGAAGTAATAATAATAACCGCTGATTTTCTTCCAACCCGTAACAGGTTTGCCGTCGGTATTGTAAAAATAGCGATTGCCGGATACTGCTGTTACCCAGCCTGATTTCACTACGCCTGATTTCGCGAGCGAATACTTCTGTGCGGCAGTATTATTCTTCGAATATAACCAGATATTGGATCCGGTCACGAACCTTGCCCCGGTAATATCGAGGACCAGATTGTTATCGGCAGATACAATATAGAAACTTCCGTCCTTATCGCCGGTTCTTCTGAATGTCCATTTCTGCGCCTTGGTCCCGTTGGCGGTGTACTGATGAATATTTGAACCGGATGTGAAATTAGCTCCCGAAACATCGAGAACCTTACCGGATTTTACGTTCTGGATCGTATAAGTACCGTCGTCATTCGGGTATATCCGCCACTTGACAGCATTGCTGTTGGTTCTGGAAGTCAGCTGCACGTTGGCGGAATTCGTGAGCTTTCCGGTATCAACACCGACAGCCTTGACAGAAGCAGCTGACGGACTGATAAAGTAACTGCCGGATGCAGGCTTATAAATAGAGTTCTTCACATAAACGGTCGCATTTGTGATTACCCAGTACTGTCCCGCACCGTCTGCAAAATTCTCGTCTCTTACACTCGTTCCCGACTCTTTGGCGTTCGCCTTGGTAGTCATCACTGCATGGTAAGAATTGGATGGTTTCAGCACATATCTGCCGCTCCCCGGATCCTTCAGAATAAACCAGTTCTGCGTCTTATCGGAATTATTTGCGGATTTCTGTACAAGATTACTGCTTCCGCCGGTCCCGTTGTAGGCAGCCAGGTACATTCCGGAATTCACATTTCTGATTTTATAGAGACCGTTTCCCTGAGGAAGAATCTGGAATGCCTGAGCATAAGTTCCGTTATCCTTATAAATCTGAACATCTGCACCGGACTTCAGGCTCGCAGCTGCAACATCGAGGACCTGAGAAGTGTTTGCAGCCAAACCTATCGTATAATATCCTTTTGCGATATCTGCAGCAACCAGGCTGGCCTCTTTCGCTACTTTTCCGGATGCCGGAACAAGTTTCCACATCTGCCTTTTGGCACTGACCACCTTATTGAGATGTAGATTCGTTCCTATAGCTGATTTTCCGCCGTAGCAGTCAAGCTGCAGGTTACAGTATGACGGCTGGATCGTGACATATCCGCTTGTCGCAGCGTCTTTAAATATCCATTTCTGTGCAACGGAATTTCTCGGCTCGTACTGCATGACGTTTGTTCCTGCCGTTTTTCCCGCACTTTTTGTATGAAGGGCCTTACCCGAATTATAGTTGGTTACGGAATAGACCCCATCGCTGATTTTCTTAACATAAAAAGCCTGACCGAAACCGCCGTTGTTCGCTACGAGCTGTGCATTCGCGCTATTATCTCTCGAGTTTCCCGCAATACCTATACACACCTTTGTATCGAGTGCCGACTCGATCACATAAAGTCCGTCTGCTATATCATTTTTTGCCCCGACCATGGGATCAATGATACTATCATCGGTAAGGGAACTGTCTGTCAGACTGCTATCCGTCAAAGAACTGTCCGTTAAGGAACTGTCTGTCAGAGAGCTGTCTTCCGGAATCGGCGAAACAGTTGTGCCGTCTGCCGGATTGCCTGCAGCCTCATCTGAACTTTCTGAACTATGTTCGGTCGATTCCGTAGATGAATCATCCCCAGCTGTACTGTCGTAATCTGCCGTTTCAGAATCCGATGCGGCATTATATTCTTCCGTCGTCTGTTCGGCATCGTCCGAAAATGTCTCATCATTCACAGATTTTGAAGAATTATCGATTTCATCTGTCAGACCCGTGCCGACTTTTTCGGATTCTTCCGCTGACATCAGATAACCATATTCAGGGGCCATAGCCAGGACCTGAAATGCGCTTCCCGATATCACCAGAGAAAACGTAATCAGCATGCAGAGTAGTTTCTTTAAATTCTTGCCTCTGTACATCAAATATAACTCCTTTTCGATTTCTCACTCTTTTGGCTATCGTTTCTATAATACAACAGTGTTTTTTTCATCGCAAGCCGCAAAAACGGGGGTGAGGCGCATTTAAGCCCTTTCACCCCCGCTTTTTTACGGATTTTATGGAATTTTAATTTCTTTTGCTTCCGCTGCTCCTTGAAAAGAGACGGATAATGTAGAGAAGCAAGTTCACAAAATCAAGATATAACTGAAGCGCTGAGAAGACAGACGCTTTTTCCAGCATCGCGCCGTCGCCGATTGTTGCATAGTAATTATAGTTGTCTCTGATCTTCGATGTGTCATAAGCTGTGTAGCCCATGAAAAGAGCTATTCCGATATAGCACAGCACAGTGTTGTAAGCTCCGAGATTCAGGAAGAAACCTACAATACCGAAAATAATCATCATGATCAGTCCGCCGAACAGAATCGGTCTGATTGAATCAAGCTGCAGCTTGAAAATAAGACTTGCAGCTGCCATTCCTCCGAACAACAGGGCAGTGGCTCCGAATGCCAGGATCAGGATTGAAAGATTAAAATAAATAAAGTAAATCGAAAATGATATCCCGTTCAGTGCAGCGTACAGAAGAAACAGTCCGCGGGCCGACCCCACAGAAAGATTTCTCACGCGAACTGAAAGAATTGCGACGACTGCCAGCTGGGCTATAAGCGCAACAATGAGAGCAATTGAACCTGCACCGTTTAAAAGGTAATATACCGCTCCCGAAAAAACCATCCCGACGGATACTGCAAATGTGACCATCAGACCGGCGAACATCCACAAAAAGGTTTTTGCCGTATACGTACTCAGGCTGACAGTCGGTGCTGCCGAATCACTGTAGTATGCGCGCTGAACATTTCCGGCACCCAGATCATAATTGTCAAAACTGTTCTGGCCATATCCGCTGTTGTAGCTTCCGCCGTCAAAATTTCCGCTGCTGTAGTTTCCGCTGCTGTCATAATTATTAAATTCATTAAAATCCGCCATAGAATACCTCCCTATCCAATGTCATGATACACCTAATCGGAAGTTGCGCAGTCAGTTCCCGATGAGAAGACCGGTTTATCGGCCGCATTTAACTATCGGGTTCGCGAAGCGGTTCCGATGATACACCTTTTATCTTTATACGTTAATTACGGACCGTGAGGTCAGTATTCAAGATAAAACTGTACATTTGTTTTGTTACACATATAGTATCACAAAAAGCTATTCAGTCAATGAAATTTGTGTGAAAACTATCTTGTGCACATTTGACATCCGTGTTATAACTTATAGTGCATCTATGCTTTAAAGCAGTAAAGTGCAGGCATAATTACTTCTGAGGAGAATTAATATTATGGAAAAAATGGATATGATTTTTTACAGGAAGCTCCCCACCCCCAAAGAGGTCAAGGAACAATATCCGGTAGGAGAAGCCGTTGAAAAACTGAAAGCCGAGAGAGACCTGATCATTCGGAATGTATTCGAGGGAAAAGATGACCGCTGCCTGCTGATAATCGGACCGTGTTCGGCCGATCATGAAGATCCTGTTCTGGATTACGTTTCCCGTCTCCGGAAAGTCCAGGACAAAGTATCCGACAAGATAATTATCATACCGCGAATTTATACAAATAAGCCCCGGACTGTAGGAACCGGATACAAAGGAATGCTTCATCAGCCCGATCCGGAAAAACCTGCCGATATGCTCGAAGGAATTCTTGCGATCCGCAGACTTCATAAAAGAGCTGCAGACGAATCAGGTTTTACCTGCGCTGACGAAATGCTGTATCCGGAAAACCATCGCTATCTTTCCGACCTGCTCTCCTATGTGGCTGTCGGCGCACGCTCCTCAGAAGATCAGCAGCACAGGCTCACAGCGGCGGGGGTCGGCATTCCCGCAGGTATGAAAAACCCGACCGGCGGCGATCTTTCTATCATGATGAATTCAATCACCGCCGCTCAAAGCAGTCATACTTTCCTCTACAGAGGATGGGAGGCCAAGAGTCCGGGAAATCCTCTTGCTCACGCAATTCTGCGCGGCTATGTCGATAAGTTCGGAAACAACCATCCGAATTATCATTTTGAGGATCTGGAACAGGTCTTTGGCATGTATGCCAAAAGTAATCTGAGCAATCCGGCTGTCATCGTTGACACGAATCACTCCAATTCAGGCAAACATTATGAGGAACAGATCCGCATCGCCAAAGATGTAATGCATAGCAGAAAAATCTCACCGGATATCCGCAGCCTGGTCAAAGGCTTTATGATCGAAAGTTACATCGAGGACGGCCGCCAGAGTGAAAACGAACATATTTACGGCAAGTCGATCACGGATCCCTGTCTGGGCTGGGACAAAACAGAACGCCTGATCTATGATCTCGCAGAGGAATGGACCTGACCAGGCGTATACTTTCATACCCCGGAGAACTTTCCCCGGAAACTTTCAAATTTATCTGCAGTCGAAGCCTCTAATCTATCTGCATCAGAGTCCTCAGATTCATGAGGGCTTTATTGTGGACAAGCTTGCAATTGCTGTATGACATGTGGAGTTTTACCGCAACCTCTTTAAGTGTCAGCCCGCTGTAATAGTGCAGGATAATAAGATCCCGCTCGCGCTGCGGCAGCTGTTCAAGAGCATCCGCCAGTTCTTCAAGAGCTTCCTGATTGAGAAGATCGTCCGCAACATTGTCCTCAGAGATTGCGGAGTCTTCCTGGACCTCCTCATGAATTTTACGGGCACGGAAATAATCTATGACAGTATTCCGGGCAATGGTGTAAACCCATGTGGAGACAGACGCCTTCGTCTGATCAAAGGTATCAAATTTTTGATATACCTTAATAAATACCGCGGAATGAAGGTCTTCCGCATCCGCCCGATTTGTTACTTTCGGATAGATATATCCTTTTACTTTGTCGCAGTATTTCTCATAAACTTCATCATAGTTCAAAACCACAGCAGCCATATTGTCACCTTTCAATCATCTTAAGGAGGGGCGAATCATCGTCCCTCCGAATTTATTTTAACTTATTTACTTTAAATAAGGAATATAATTACGGATCGCTACCGTACTGATATCAGTTGTTCTGACCATCTTTTCCCTTTTTATTTCTGTGAAGTGCAGCATCATTATTGAATGTACCGGCTGCGTTCACGAACTCAAGATCACTGTCGTCAAGTGCTATGCCATATCTTCCTTCTACATCGGAGATCATAGCTGCAAGTCGTGAATTTCCCTCAAATTTCTGATAGTCAAAAAGTCCTTTTAATGTCGTGTTCATATCTTTTTCCTTTCCGGAAGCGATAAATCTTCGCTTCTGCTTTTCCTTATATTTTTTATTATTTTATTCTTTTAATTTGCTCTCACTTTTTTGTTCTCCGTGATTGCTTACATATTATTATACGCAGTTCACAAGGAAAGGGCTAAAGAAAACTGTTTTTTTCATCTATTATTTTACTGTTTCACTTCTGTTTCCGCTTTGATGTTCTATAGTCCTATCTCAGCAGATATACTTCTGCGTACCGGTTATATGCGTCGGAGTACTCATCAGCCTCATTATCGACATATATATCCAGCCAATCGCTGTCATACATCGCCGATCCGCCATGATCTTCGAGAACATAGACGTGTCCGTCGACCATCAGGCGGTCGCCGAATTCCAGACCGAGTCTTGCACAGGTCGCCGATGAAACCGCTACCGTTCTTCCCGCGACCAGAGGTGCGCCCGATGCGGTCTGGCCGACATAAGGTCCCTGATCCGCAGGGGTATCCATATAAGCCGTCAGTCTCCAAAGTCCGAGATCCGTGACAGTAGAATAACCCTCCGGGCTTTCAACATAAGTAGTACCTGTTCCCTGGCCGATTCCGTACCCGGGAGCAGTCTGAGGCTCTTCACCTACTGTCACTTTTCGGACTGCAGTCTGATAACGCCCTCCGGGCGCTGTCAGCCTATAGGAAATCAGATACTCGCCTTCTTTCGAAGTATCAAGCGCGCTGGTATCCGGTTCTATCGTTTCGATTTCCGGTTCTGTCACAATATGTTCCATCGGATCAAATGTGCCATCGACCGGAATATATACCGCACCTTCCATTCCGTAAAGATAATGTTCCAGATCCAGATAAACCTCTATCTCGATAGTTTGCTGTGCGCTTCTTCCATCCTTTGTCGTGACTGTATACGTCAGTTGATACTTACCGGGCTTATCCCAATTGATCTTATCCTCGTCGGAAGTTATTTCCGCTATGGTGTCATCACCTGCGACGCCTGCCATTACATTCGGATGTTTTCCCTCAACGGTTGTAAAATGCTTTATGCCCGCGACATGGGTCAGAATCTCTTCCTCAGCCGCTTTTTTCTCCTCTTCCTCTTTCTTTTTTGCTTCTTCTTCAGCTTTCTGTTTTGCAGCTTCATCAGAAATC
Organism: uncultured Lachnospiraceae bacterium; assembly: GCA_947302185.1. The sequence continues at coordinate 7,433 of CAMYVI010000020.1, read as the reverse complement.
TTAGAATCCGTCAGACTTTCGTCTCCGGGACTTTTCGCTTTTTCTTTCCCGCCGGAGGATTCATCTGCGCCGGTCAGTTTTCCGGCTGTCTCGGTATTCTGCAGATTTTCGCCGGCGCTTTCTCCGCCTGCACCTGATACCGATTCGTCTGACGGTGCTTTCGATGATGCCGGGCTGCCGGCACTGCAGCCGCCGAGAAAGAGAATGGCGGTCAGTGAAGCAGCCAGCATACGTATTATAATCTTATTCTTCATATTCCTTATTATTCAAGTCTCACTCGTGAGACTTGGCGCAGGATCTAAAGTCAGCGTCAGCCGACATAAATCCGAACCGAGTCCCTGCGGATCCTTCAGGAGAGATTATCTCATCGGGAAGTTGAGACCCGCTGAGATAAACAAACTACATTGCATATCTAATTGTAACAGAATATGCCATTATTTAAATATCCTAACTTAACTTTATGAAAATAGTATGTTTTTCTGCTTTCTTAAGCATATAAAAAGACCTCATATCCACCCGAAGTGTCTGCAAGCGTTGTAGATTCCGTCATCGTCTGCATCGGTAGTCACGTAGTCTGCTCTTTCTTTCAGTTCCTGCACGCCATTCCCCATGGCAACAGATGTCCACTCCGGCATGAACATGGACAGGTCATTGTAGTTATCGCCGAACACGACCACATCCTCCGGTTCCGCGCCAAAGTAATCAAGAACGCGGTAAATTCCCTTCGCCTTATTCATGGGTTCAATAAATAAATATGTGGGTATATAGCGGATTGAAGGAAGATCTTTCAATGTAATAAGTATTTTTTCCTCCTCGGCTGTACAGGCTACGAAAAGCTTATGGAACTTCGGATATTTTTCTTTATCGTGAGGGTCGAGTCCGGGCACTATCTTAGTTTTCATATAACGGTCTACTGTTTTTCCCTGGAAACTCCCGTCCTTTGCAAGACGATACATGCTGTCGTCGGGAGTAAAGGCCCAGGGAAGCCCTTTTTCCTCGCACTCATCGAGAAAAGCAAGACTTTTTTCATAGTCAAGCGGCTCTATTCCGAGCATTTTCCCGTCGATTGTAATCCCGTTGCCGCCATCGTGGACCATATTCGTGAAACCGAGGTCCTTCATATATTGTCTGGCCATGCAGTAACTGCGGCCGGTAGCTATCGCCGTAAAGTGACCGTTTTCCTCAAGGCGGCGGAGTGCTTCCTTAGCCGATTCCGGCACATAGTCACCGTCCAGGCTGTCGCCGTGTACAAGAAGCGTATCGTCTATATCGAAGAAAAAATATTTGCGTCTCATTATCTGACTTCCTTATAAATTCGAGTCTGATGCAGTGAAAAGATCCGGCTCACAGCACCTCTGCACCTGACAGCCTTTTATGATACACACGACAAAAGTCGTTTGCAGATCTTTTCGTACTTATGCATTCCCGCGATCCTGTAACCATTTTAACATTAATAACAACGATATTTCACTACAAGTTTTATTCTTCATCGCGCAATACTCGTGACTTAAGTCATGAGATACGCGCGTCTTGAAAACTGACGCAAAATTCTGTTGATTTCATTACAGCCATAAGATGAACAGGCAAAAGCTTTTATTTACGCTTTCCCTTCTTTAAGGTAAAATATTCTCATAATAAAATCTCTTTATCATTTTACTGATATACTTACCTGATTATTTTTCCGAACTTTGACTGATGTATTCATATTTCATATGATAAATGTCAGATACTTGTTATAAGGAGCTTCTGTCTATGACCTTTTTTTCATTCAAGTTTCTTGCTTTTTTAATAATAGTTTTCGTAATCTATTATTTCCTGCCGAATGTCCTGAAAAGAGTTTGGCTCCTGATTGCAAGCTATTCGTTTTACGCGAGCTGGAGCCTGAAATATACATCTGTATTGTTTCTGATAACGCTCATTTCCTATCTGACAGCATTGTTCGTTGCAGGGAATACAAAACACCGTAAAGTGATTCTTTCACTCGGAGTCGTCTTCTCGCTTGCGATTCTTATCCTGTTCAAATTCTGGAATTTCTGGGCTCAAGGCCTCAAAGTAATTTTCGGAATTACGGATCCCGCCACCGGAGGCATCATGAGCATCGCAGCTCCGATCGGCTTATCCTTCTTTGTTCTGACGGCAATAGGATATATGGTGGACGTATACAGAGAAAAAATCGAACCCGAAAAGAATATCATCAAATATGCATTATTCATCTCATTCTTCCCGAATATCATGTCCGGTCCTATCGAGAGGGGAAACAACCTGCTTAAGCAGATCAGATCCGATATTTCATTTGAATATGATAATGTAAAGCATGGACTTCTTCTGATGCTGTGGGGATATTTTTTGAAGCTCTTGATTGCTAACCGGGCTGCGGTCATAGTGGACGCAGCATTTGAAACCTACACCGAGCAGACGGGTTTCACAATGTGCTTTGCGGTCGTCCTCTACGGTCTTCAGCTATATGCGGATTTTGCCGGGTACAGCAACATCGCTGTCGGAATCGCAGAAACTCTCGGATACAATCTGATCGTCAACTTCAAGCAGCCCTATTTCGCACAGGATATAAAAGATTTCTGGAGTCGGTGGCACATCAGCTTATCGACCTGGCTCAGGGATTATGTCTATATATCGCTCGGCGGGAACAGAAAAGGCAAAATAAGACAGTACCTGAACTTGTTCTTAACATTCCTTGTGAGCGGAATCTGGCACGGTAACGGCTGGACTTATATGCTATGGGGATGTATTCACGGGTTCTATCAGATAATTTCAAAATTAATTACTCCGCTGAAAAAGGCGTTCCATGATAAAACTCATATCAAGACAGACTGTTTCAGCTACAGATTTCTGCATGCCATCCCGAATTTTATCATCGTAGATTTCGCGTGGCTCTTTTTCAGGGCATCGACTGTCACGGACGCTTTTAATATATTAAAACAAATTGCGGGAAGTTTTCAGCTGAGATCAAGCCTCAAAAGCAATCTGTTTCTTGTCGGATATGACAAATGGATGTTCAAAGTACTGCTTATCGAGCTCTTCATCATGTTCCTGGTGGATCTGGCACATGAAAACAAAATCAGTATAACCGGATGGCTGAACAAGCAGAACAAATTATTCCGATGGATTATCTACATATTCATCGCCCTGATTCTGCTCACAGGAATAATCCGCGATTACGGCTTGGACGCCTCATCCTTTATTTATACACGCTTTTAACGAATCGGATGTCACTGTTTTTTCTTCTTAATGAGCATTAAGATAACCGGTATCATCGCCGGCGTTGCTGCACGTCCCTGATGTTGGTTGACATTGCTTTCATTTAATACACTTTCAGGAGTTCAATTGATGAGGAAGTTTTACATAAACGCATTTTTTTTCGCACTTGCACTTGCGGCTGTGCTCGTTCTCGTTGATTTTTTATCTATGGTCGGCACGACCCGGACCCTTCTGGCAAAGTTGACGGACAGTACGGCATACATTTCAGAAGATACAGGATCGGATGAGATCAAGCCCTACATAAAAAAAGCGAGATCCGCTGACAAGACTACAAAACTGATAATCGGAGACAGTGTATGCCATCAACTGTTCTCCAAACTGCAAAAACTGAATCCCGATATTGCGATTATCGGATCCAACGGCGGTATCACTGTAGCAGGACAGTATATACTGGCAAAAGAATATCTCGACGCTCATCCGGATGCTTCAGATGTTTTTCTTCTGATGCTGCCGAAGTCTATGGCGAGAACCTTCAGCACCGATTGGGGATATCAATATGTAGTGATTCCGTTTACAGAGACCGATACTTTAAAATATCTCGACCAGAAGACCCTGGACGACCTCGGCAATGTATACGGTGAGCCGTTCCTGAATCCTACGGTTGTCCGAATGATAGATCGTTCCGGAATCAACAGAAAACTCTACATGAATCTTTTAAAAGACCACTCTGAAGGCTATAAGCAATCTTATTATTTTGAGCTGGCAGATCAGTATGTCTGTAAGATTTATGAAATGTGTAAGGAAAAAAACGTCGCATTTCATTTGTATCCGTGCCCGGTTTCGGAGGCAAAAGCCGGTGATATAGAGCAGCTCGAAGAAATATTTGAAAAATCAAAAATCTATGAGATCAATCCGGATTATCTGAATATGATTACCTATTTTCCTGCGGTTCAATCTGAAGACGACACACATTTCTCCGGAAAATATGCCAATCAGAAGAACTACAACGAGCAGATTCGAAACATCTACAAGGACTGCGAACTCCTTGATATGATAAAGCTGGAGCCATGACCACGCGGAATTAGTAAAAGAAAGCCCCCGGGGACCATGAGGATATTAATCCTGGTCCGCCGGGGGCATTTGTATTTAAGTTATTTTACCGGCTGGCATTAATCGAACGCCTTCCCGTCTGATTTCTTTATTGATTACGCATTCACACGATTCTCATAGTCAGCTTTAATTGCCTTGTACAGCTCTGCATCTGTTGCATAGACATACGGATTTGCAAAGAAGATACCTACAAGACCCAATGTTAATACGGAAAGAAGCAGCCAGCCAAGGAAGGAAAGATCAAGGACAAATGCTTTCCATTTGTGACCTTTCATCATCTCGTTCGAGAGCTTGATTGCCTCTGTACCGCTCATTTCCGGATTCTCAGCCAGGATATACGGAACCAGACTGTATGCGTACATCTTTACGATGCCCGGAATAATGAACAGCAGCGTCCAAAGAGCTACAAAGAGATCTCTCAGGAACATAGTCAATACATTATTCAGGTAATTGACTTTGAATCCCTGAAGAAAATCATCGATGTTTCCGCGTCCTTCCGAGTTGTTCAGGAAGAATTGTCTTCCGCCGATTTCCAGCGGCTTAAATACGAATGTGTTGAGCAGTAATGCAACAACAGATGTAGTACCGGCAACTACGGACAGAATGAAGCCTACATCCTGTGACATCTCACCGACTGACTGTCCTGTGCTGACAGTGTATGTTGTAGTCACGCCGGCGACAGCGATTCCGAGAATGATTGCTCCTGCAACTGACATCCAGTAATTATTTTTAAAGGCTGCTTTTCCAAGCTGCTTAAGGGTTTTTCTATCCCACATGGTAATTTCTCCTTCTAAATATATTCCTACATAATCTTGATAGGTTCTGTAGTTCCCTTTATATCGTACTTATCGATACATTAGTTTATACGAATAATATAAGAAGGAGGGCTACTTTATTTTTTATTGTAATATATAAATGAACCCTTGCTCAGCAGCTTATCATCTTCTCCGAGTACTTCAACATCTATATATGAAAATGTCTTACCGCTCTTTCTGACAGTACCGACACAGCGAAGCTCCCTCTGATCCTTTGTGCTGCTGATGTATTCTATATTACCGGAAACGGTCGGACCGACATTTCCCCCGCAGATATTTGCAACGCCTGCAACCACATCCATCAGGTTGAAGACATATCCTCCGTATACCATATTGTACAGGTTGAGATGGTCTCTGCGGACCGTAAGTACAGCCTCAGCCCTGTCTTTTTCAAGCACGGTGAATGTAAGGCCGTGATCTGCTTCACAGCGTTCGAGGGCATATACCGCCTCTTTCATTTTTTCTTCAGGCATAGTCAGGAAATCGAGCCTCATATAAGTTCTCCCCCGTAAGACAATCCTGTTCCCTGAATATCACAGGGTCAGGTCTTTTTTCGAATTGTACCACTCTGCTCTTTTTCAGGCAATCGGAAAGGTTCGCTGCAATTACTATTTTATTAAGCGATCTGACAGCGGAACAGGTATTTAAGCAATTGTTTTTTATGAAATTCCCGGATCATCCGGATCTTTTATAACAGCCATTGACAAGTTGTATCTGCCATGTTAATCTACACTATACCTACCGATTTAGTATGATTAATATGTAAAAACTGGAGGCAAGCCATGCTGAATGACCACCTTCGATCCATGATCTATGAAAAGTACATCAAACCTACTGAAAACCGCAACGACACCTATGCCGGCATCGAGATAGAACTGCCTATCATAAATCTTCAAGGCAAAGCCACAGACCACAACGTAAGCCGTTCTGCGATGAACGACGCTGTCATGCACTTCGGGTTTACACCGCTGAAATATGATGATAACGGTCATCTCCATGAAGCACAGGACCCGATCACCGGAGACTTGTTTTCCTTCGACTGTTCTTACAATAACTTTGAGATTTCTTTCGCAAGAGCCCGAAACCTATCAGACGTTGATGTGCGCTTTCACAGATATATCGAATATCTGAACAGGAATCTTGCAAAAGGCCATCATATGATTTCAGGTTTCGGAATAACACCTTATTATCGGGCTTGTCGCAAAGATTACATCTCTAACGGACGATATCGTATGCTAGGGGGCTATCTTGGCAAATGCTGTGACTGGAAGAAAGAAGGAGGCTGTCATCCTTATCCTCAGTTCGGAACATTTGCTAGCGCCTCACAAATTCAAGTCGACGTAAAGTCCGAAGAATTGATTGACACGCTGCAGGTCTTTTCACTCCTTGAACCTTTAAAATCGCTTCTCTTTGCCAATTCCATGATGCCTGAGGACGAACCGGACTATCTGCTGATACGTGACAATCTCTGGGAATACAGCACACACGGAATCAATCCGAGAAATGTCGGAGGTTATGAAGCAGTCCCGGAAAGCATCGATGAGTTGATTGAGTACATAGCCTACACAAGCTTATTCTGTACGGAGCGAGAAGGAAAATATCTTTTCTTCGAGCCCATCCCGCTCGTAGAATACTTTACAAACGATACGATTGCCGGAGAATACTTTGAAAACGGCAGCTATTACAGTTTTCCTTTTAAACCGGAAGAGACGGATCTCAAGTATCTTCGCACTTACAAGTTCCTTGATCTGACCGCCCGCGGGACGATCGAATACAGAAGTCTCTGCACTCAGCCTCTCGGACAGAGTTTTGCAGGAGCTGCCTTCCAGCTCGGATTATTGGCAAAACGGGAAGCGTTAAAAGATTTGTGGGCTAAAGAAACGGTGCTATATCACCATGGTCTGACAGCAAATGAACTTCGACGCCAGTTCAACAAAGGGCACATTCCTGACCTCTTTGACAAGGCAGAACTTCGCAGGCTTCTTATAGAAATAACATGTCTTTCTGAAGAAGGTCTCCGGGAGCGCGGTTTCGGGGAAGAGAGGTACCTGCAGCCGGTTTATGACAGAGCAGAACGTATCTCTTCACCGGCTAATGATATGAAAAATGCTTTATTATCCGGAAAAACTTTGACTGATATAATCTATGATTATGCTAAAATGTAATTCCCGATATCACTTTGTCATTCTGCTCACGATACCATGACATGGCTGAGTCATTCTTTAATTCCTCCGGCGCAAAAAAAGGGCTGTGAAATAACATAGCTCCCATAGAAAGAAGTAAAAGAAGGAC
>CAMYVI010000019.1 GCA_947302185.1 uncultured Lachnospiraceae bacterium | reverse complement strand
CAGCTTTTCTGGATTTTTCTTCAGCTTTTCTGGACTTTTCTTCAGCTTTTCTGGATCTTTCCTCAGCTTCTTTAATTGTCACGTCAGCTTTCTTAGTAGCCTCGTCAGCTCTCTTAGCAGCCTCGTCAGCTCTCTTATTTGCTTCGTCAGCTCTTTTATTCGCTTCTTCTGTTGCCTTATCGAAGTCGTCCTTCATCAACTCACGCAATGCTTCACACATATCCGGCTCCTCCTTTCGTAATCTGGCATAAGTCTCCCGGTTAACAGAGACGCTGATCTGTAAGATGTTATCGACGCTCCTGTGATAAGCAGCATCGTAGTTTTGCATAGCTATATCCTTGAAGCGGCGGATGTCATCGTCAAAGGCGTTTGGCATCAATATCCGGAACATTGAATATTCACAAGGATCTAATTCTTTTCCTACAAGAATCTGTATTGGAAAGGGACTCTGTCCCTTGACATAGTAGACTCCCGGGTACGGATTCTCTATGACTGCCCCATAAAACTTCAATGTTTTAAAAAATTTTCCGGGGTACCCGTGGCGATAGATGGTGGCGCACATATTGCTGAAGGGGATGGCGTTGACTCTCTGTCCCTTCGATTTGTAGAGATAGGCGTAGGCCATTACCTTTGCAAACACATCAATATTCAGGGCGTCATCGAAGCTCTTGTACTCAATGATATTATGCTCCCTGAATATCCTGGCAATGTCGGAATCAATTTCTAACGAAGGTTCCTTCTTGATCAGAAGGATGTCGATCCTTATGCCTTCCGCATTGAGGATCTTCTCGGGCACCATGGTAATCTGCTCGCGGTACTGCCAGAACAGGATTTCAAGACTGCTCAGGAATGCGGCATGATAATTTGTTTTATTCGAGAGTCTCTTTCCTTTGGCATCAGATTTCTTGTTAGCAGCCATATATTTATCACCTCTTATGATGACAGTTCTATTGTAACATGGAATTTCTGTAAGGGATATGGTTTTCGAAAGTGCAGGATAGTGACACAGTCCCTTGATAAAGGTCTTACTGCGCATTCTTTTAGAGAAAATGTTTAGAGGCATGTAATGAAAAGAAGTGTTGATTAATCCGTGACGAATCACTCATGCGGGTTGTATATCATATTTTTTGGGAGTCGTAAACAGATAATTGAAAAGTGAGTAATCCGATACTATAAAACGGCTAAAGTGTGTAGAAAAGTATAAATCTTGAATAGGGACGGTTCTTAACCGTTAAGAACCGTCCCTAATCGACAAGAACCGTCCCCGACGAGGGCCCCGACAAGGCCTGCAAAATAAATCTTTTCACACAAAACCGAATATGTCCAAAAAAGTGCAAAAAAAGAAAAAATTGCATAAAAAATCCAAAACCAATAGCGAATTGTACAAAATAGTATGTACAAATTCGATATACTTATTGTATAATAATTAATACAATCCTGACAATTCGATCAGGTAAAAGGTAAGGTATAGTGGGTAACTAAGGGAGGAATCTAACATGAAAAAGAGGACAAATGAATGGTACAAACGCGGTCTGACAGCACTCCTGTGCGGTGCACTCGTAGCTGGAAATGTTGGCGTAACGGCATTTGCACAGGAAGAAATTGGTGATGGAGTGACCGGTGCGTATGAAAATGCGGCCGGAAATGCATGCGGCCCGGAAGCCGCCTGGGTACTGTCTGACGGAACGCTCACCGTCAGCGGAAGCGGCGACACGGATTACTATTATCCGGATAATAATGTATTTGCTCCGTGGTATGATCAGCGGGATACTATTACAACAGTCGTGGTCGAAGACGGCATCACGGGAATAGGCGATTTTGCGTTTTATAACTGTCCCAATCTGAAAGAAGTCTATATTCCGGAGGGACTTGAAATTATCGGACATAATGCATTTGGAAACTGTTGGAATCTTGCAAGCATAAGCGTACCCGGCACAGGCGATATTGCAGCTGAAAATACAGCCGTAGTCCCCGAAAGCGTAGTCTTTGTCGGAACGGATGCATTTTACGGCTGCGGGCAGATAAGAGACGTTTATTTCTTCGCAACGGATTATTCTCAGTATATGTTTGATACTGAAAATGACGCCATGACATGGAGATATGATTTCAGCAATCCGTACGGAACCAAAATCCATGTGCCGGTGACGGCGTCTCTATCTGATGCGGTATTTGCGACCCTTTGGAATCGGCAGAATTCATGGCAGCCGCCGGTGACAGCTGATATTGAGGCGGAAGGCCTCTATGTAGTTACTGTTACGAAGCCTGATTGGGGCGGCACAATAACGGCAGACAAAACAGGAGCTGCGGAAGGAGAAGAGGTTATTCTTACAGTGGCTGCAGATGACGGACTTGGTGAAAGCGTTCCTGCCGTTTACAGCAGCGACGGGACAGCGCTTCCGGTGGCAGACCTCGGTGACGGGCAGTACTCTTTCACGATGCCGGCAGCAAATGTCACCGTAAGTGTGAGATTTGCACAGGCTTTTAATGTTACTGTAAGAGAAACAGAACATGGAACGGTCGCTGTCTCCAAAAACAGAACTGCAGCAGGTAACACAGTTGCAGTCGAAGCAGCGGCCGACGCCGGTTATGTCCTTGACCATGTTGATTTTGTACAGTACGGAAACATTGTAAGACTTGAAGCAGCTGAGGACGGCAAGTATTATTTTGAGATGCCGTGGGCTGATGCAGAGGTTATTGCTTCGTTTGTAAAAGGCGGATCGGCAGAAGAAGGCTATTATCGGATTTCCGTCAAGAATGATTACACATGGGCAGGAACTGTCGAAGTTGACAGCGCATCGGCTCCTGAAGGCGAGACTGTCAACGCGGCGGTTAACATGACAAATGACAGCGTAGCCGGTGTTATCCGTGTATATGATGCAAATGGCGCGGCGGTTCCGGTCGCTGTAAATGAAGACGGCACATATTCTTTCGCTATGCCGGCAGCCGATGTGACTGTAGAAATGCAGCTGGCAAATTATGCAGACATCTCAGTTGAACAGACTGAAGGCGGAACAATCAGCATAGCTAAGGAGAGAGTACTCGCAGGAGATACAGTGTATGTAACTGTAACGCCGGATGCGGGATACGCTCTTGAAAGTATTCTCTATAACGGCTATGGCGCTCTGAACGCAGAGGAAGACGGTACATACGGTTTTGAAGTACCTTCGTGGGGCGGCACATACAGTATAAAGGCGACATTTGTCCGGGACGGTTCCGGCGAGGAGACGCCTGAATGGAATTATGCTGACGGCACATTAACGATTTCCCCGGAAGGTGATATGGATAATTACGGAGTGGGTGCAGATGTTCCGTGGGCGGATTACATTGAATCCATAGACACTATAGTGATAGCTGATGGCGTGACAAGTATTGGCGATAATGCATTCAGTGCATACGAGGCACTCGAAAAAGTAGAGATTTCGGACAGTGTGACAAGTATTGGCAAGGGTGCATTCTATTATTGCACTGCTTTGAATGAGGTCGATCTTCCGTCTACACTTACTTCTATCGGAGATGATGCATTTGGAGCCTGCACGTCTCTTACAGAGATTAATTTACCTGAGGGATTGGAAACAATCGGGGTTGCGGCGTTCCAGTCATGCACATCGCTGACAGAATTATCGATTCCGGCAAGTGTTGTCACGATCGAGGAAGATGCATTCTACAATTGTCCGAGCGTAAGGGATGTATATTTCTATGCGGCAGATTTCAGCGGGTATGCATTTGAGCCGTTTAACGAGGCTGAGGCGTTTGCGGGAACGGGAGTTACAAAACTGCATATCTTAAGCAGCATCGATCCTTCTCTTCTGACAGTTGAGAACGGAAATGATGTTTACATATGGTATGCAGCGGATCCGGAAAATATAGTGAACGACATTTCGGCATGAATTGATTTGTTAATACTTATGTAAGAGGGTCAGGACATCCTGACCTTCTTTTTTTGCTGATTATTCTGCGAAAAAAAGGCAAATAATGAACGGTAAAATGAAGTATATGTATTAGTGTTTCGGAAAAGATATTTTATAAATACAAAAAAGAATAAATTCAGAACAATATGAAGTAACTTTTCGAAAAAACTAATTCAAAGTATAAAATATTATACCAACCGAATGATCTTTGATACTGTTGAAAAAGAATAGGTAATGTAGTAATCTTATACTAATTGTAAGAATGTCTTATTATAAGAATTTCGTGAGTTATACTTGTTCAGAATAATGTATTGCTGCTGAGTCTTTGAGTAGCTCCCTGGACAGAAACAGATAATAACAGGATGAATCAAGGACAAAAGACATCATAGGAGGGGGAGTAGTAATGAGTAGTTTGATAAGGGCAGTCAGAAAATGTGCAGAGTTTTTCATGCGACAAAGCTTCTGGAAAAAGATAGTTATGGTGCTGTCCTGCTTTGTTGTGTTCGGCACGACATATATGCTGATTCTCCCGGCAATCACACTTGAAAAAACAGAAGCACAGGCAGAAGCCGGCATTGATATTCCTGTGCAGCAGTTATACGAGACAGCTGCAGAAATCGATGTGGAAGAGCAATATTTATCCGGACCGCAGACTTTTGAAGGAGCGGATTATACCGTGACAGTAGAAGTGCCTGAAACAGCCCGGATTCCTATGGATGCAGTGCTTGCTGTGGATGAAGTTACAGATGAAGAATATAAGATTTATTGCGCGCAGGCTGCCAAGACCCTGGGCGCTGAAACTGTGCCTTTTGCCAGATTTTTTGATATTCGATTCGAACAGGAAACGGAAGAAGGCAGGGTCGAAGTAAAACCGATGGATTCTGTCACAGTAACGATCGATACAGGAAGGCAGGTCGAAAACGGTGAGAACGCAGCCGTACTTCATTATAAGAACGCAGGCGAGACGAGTGAACTGACAGCTATGCTGGCTGAAAGACTTACTGATGAAGAAGTCGGAAATCTTCTCGGTGACGGATTGACACGCGAGGAGCTGGAGACATTTGCTTCAGAAAAACTGACACAGGAGGAGTCAGCTGAGATCATTGCAGGAATTGACAAGTCAATAGAATCAGTTGAGGCTGCTGCTTCCCAAGAAGAGTATGATGAGTTTTCTGAGCAGAATACAGAAGAACAGGATTCAACAGAATATGTCGATGGAGGAGAAACCGAATTCCTGGTGGACTCATCATCGAGCATCATTGTCGATGATGCAGACAGTGAAGCAGATGTTACGGAGGATGTCGATGCATCTGCAGAGACTGAGGAGCAGTATGAAACAGAGGAATTCGACAGCGAAGAAGGCATAGTTTATGACAGAGTTCTGTACGAAGCTCCGGAGATGCTGCATACGGAAAATGCTGCGGCTGAGGTAACATTCTCCACTGATGGATTTTCAGTTTTCGGCGTCGTTTATACGGTTGATTTTGAGTATACGGATCCTCTTTCCGGCGAAACGTTTTCTTTCAGTCTTGATGGCGGGGAGTCTGTTTCTCTGACGGATCTGATTGTGGCAATCGGTATTGAAAGTGAAGAAAACGCAGCAGATTTCGTTGCAAATCAAGTGGAAAATGTCGAGTTTTCCAATACTGAACTTATCAGAATCTCTCATGACGGAGACGTTATCGATGAATTTGGCAGACAGGACTGGATACTGGAAAGTCTGCAGTCTTTTGAAACGGAAGAGACCCTGACGATTACCCTGGTCAACGGTGAGCAAATTGTGGTGAAGGTAACGGATCCGCCGACATCAGATATTGCGTCTCTCCTGACTAATGTGACAGTTACCGGAGCGCAGGAACAGTCTCCGGGAACCTACCTGGTCCAACCGGGAACTAGTTATGCAATTCATCTGGATTTTGCGGAGAATGATACTACAACGTTTATGCGAATTGGGAGATTGCATTATCAGCTTCCGGCCGGAATAGTAATCACAAGCGAGGTGAGGGGTACGATTGTCCCTGCTGACAGTCATTTGGCGGAAATATACACCATCGACTATGTCGTCGGCACAAATGGTCAGGTTACTTTCGAGTGGAAAGTAAAACCCGGAAAGCAGGCTGAGTTTGAAGCGCTTGAGGGTGGTGTAATCGGATTCGATCTGAACGCCCAATTTGATGAGAATGCCAGCCAGGTGAATTGGGGAGGACAGGGTACATATGTAATTGATCAGACGAAAGATATCAATATTACCAGTAAGAACGCCTATTATAATAATGAAGACGGGAAGGTTCATTACACGATTACCGTTACATCTAAGGGAACAAACACGAATGTAGTTCTTAAGGATACCTTTGTTTCCGGTGCAGCCGTGACACTGGACACGCAGTCTATGCATGAAACAGGTTCCGGTTCTCATAATATTTCTTATACCAATGTAAGCGGTTCGGGATTTACTGCGACAATTCCGAAAATGACGAACGGCGAGACAGTTACAATCGAATACACTGCTTCAGTTGATTACAACGCATTGATTCGGAAGGAGGGGAAGCAGAATAGTTACGGAACATTTGATACGACGGGCAATACCGTTGTTTTCCAGGGACACGATGATAATCCGAGTAATAACTCAAAAGAAGGATATGTAAATCATCAGATTACTTATTCGAGTGCGGTAAAGAAAGCATCCGGAGGTGCGTTTGAAAACGGCAAGCGCACAATGAACTGGCAGATAACTGCTAACGGGGAGCACAAAGCTACAATCAGCTATATATCGGATGCGATGAAGACCGGTTCTGATAAGATGGAATACAGCGGAGGCGGTATCACTGTTGATGTTTATGATGCAAATGGTGAATATGTCGATAGTTATAGCAGAACCTGGGGCGAACTGGGGGTGAATTCGAATTCTAAAAGTTGGCGCCATAATATTCCAAATGAGTACAAAGGGCAGGGATATTCTTATGTTGTGAAATACTCGACAGCTGTGAATGTGGGTGACTCCACAAGCGGAATACCGGTCTCAAACGAAACAGAAACAGATTACGGAAAAGGAACCGGGAACGGAACGGCTGAACCCAGACCGGGCCAGAAATTTGATTTTGAAAAAAAGGTCAATAAGCTGGATCTGCCGAATGGAACCGTGACCTGGGATATTCCGATTGATGTTCCTGAGACGGGGTTGGACGAACTTGTTGTGTATGATTATCTTCCGAGAGTCGAAGGAAGTCTCGGTACGTTCTTCGATACATATGTAAGCCATTCTGTCACCAACCTCATTGACGGAGAAGAAGTTCATAAAACTGAACAGAAAGTAACCAAATCCATAGAAGGGGGAGATGTAGAATTCACAGATGCGGTAGTTTTCACGTTTACCAAAGGTGAGGAAAGCGGACTGTATCCGGTAGCCGGAGGGCGAAAGATAGTTCTGCAGGTAGTTACGAAGCTTAACGAAGAATGGCTGGCCGCAGATCCCGGCGATGATTCTAACCTGCAGAACTACCTGACTCACACTAACTTAGCAAAAATAAATAATGTAGATAAGAGGGCTTCGGTTACAATTGATGACAAGGAACCTCTGACGCAGAAGACAATCATGTCGGATATGAGCGGGAGATTTCACTGGCATGGCGACTACGCTTCCAGCAATAATCTGGATGGATGGGGATACAGAATCTTTTTATATGGTTTAAATGACGAGACAATTGACGGAGATTATCTCGTAGTGACTGATACCTTTGATAACCGGTATTTGGCATTTGATCAGAACTATTATGGGCAGTGGGATGAAGCACAGGCAAATGGTTCTGAAGTATCTGTAAATGATAGTAACATTGAGAACTGGCATAGGAAATTCACTTATGCTGATCACGTTGGACAGAGCCATTATCTGGGACTCCAGGATATAGAAGCCCGGGTATCCGGAAATACTATTACATTCAGGATTCCGAAATCAGCGATACCTAAAGATGATATGGGCAATTATTGGCCTGAGTATCACATCAGCTATTTCCTGAGAGTGAAAGATCCTGATACCGTTGCTCTTATCAAAGAGGATGCTATTAAAGCAGGCGGCGTCCTGAAAATCGGAAATACGGCTTACTGGGCGGCTGCCGAACCATCATCAACGGAAGTAAGATATGAAGTACCTGTAATTGATAAGTCTCATGTAACACTCGGTGATCCTAAGACCGGAAACTATCAGTTTGAACTGAAAATTAACGAGTCGGCGCAAAGACTCGGTACTGAAGAGTACCTTACTGTAAAAGATACGGTTACAAATCTTACTGTGGATTACAGCTCACTGGAGTTTATTCCGGAAGATGCCGTCGTCGCTTACGATCACAGCGGGAACACACTGACATTTACAGTGAAAAATGAGACCGCTGTAACAATCAGGTACAAAGCTTCCGCTTTGGCATCCGGAGATTATAAAAATGTTATGGAGATGAACGGTGAAGTAAAGGTGGATCAGGGAACCGCAGATATATCTGCAAGAGGTACTTCTTCATTTAACGTGCCGCTTCATATCAAAATATTAAAGCATGTGCAAGGAAACATGCTTGATGTATTGCCGAATGTCCATTTCATAATTTACGAGTACAGTGAGACAGCAGCCAATCACTACGGGACTAAACTTGGCGAGTATACTACCCGCGCTGACGGTACTTTCGAAGTGGAGGTTCCTCACCTTTCGGGAAATAATAATCTTTCGAAAAAATATATCCTGCACGAAGTCGAACCTCCGACAGGATTCGAACGCATGCCTCATGATTATGAGTTTACGGTCAGCAAAGAGACGGCGAATTATGGTCAGTGGATTTATATTAATAACGATACGCTGCCTGTTGCCAATACGCCTACTCCGGAAGATGAACTGACTATAAGCGTAGAAAAAACATGGGCAGGCAATGCTGTTGACGAACAACTGCCGGATGTAACGGTTCATCTTTATGCAAAAGATGAAAAACTTGCAGGACAGTCAACAGGTGTGGAAGTCGACAGCTATACACTTACTTCGGCGGATCTCGATCAGACAACCGGCAAATGGGTTCATAGCTTTACAGGTCTTGATGCAGATAAGACTTATTTCATCAAGGAGGATCCTGTTCCGGGATATATAGCGACATACACAAATGCAAATACACTGGGTCTTGATCGCTCCGGAACAATCGGTGTCACAAATACCAAACAGAGGATGCACGTTGAGAAAGTTTGGGATGGAGGTAATGCACCTCAGAGCATAAACGGATTAAACATCCATGTCCTGAAAGATGGGGTTAACTTTAAGGACTATACTATTTATCCGAATTCATCTACAGGCAAGTGGGAACTTGACATCGAAGACCTCGTATACCCCGGAAATTACACAATTGAGGAGGATCATGTAAGCGGCTGGACTCTTCAGAGTGTAGTGTATACGAAAGGCGGAGAACCGGTAACTGCTCTGACAGGCACAGGAACTGCCGTTATTACGAATCAGCCTGACACAACTCCTGAAGATACTACATTGAATGTTGAGAAGAAGTGGTATGGAGATGACGGAACGACAGAGCTTACTGAAGAGGAAAGGCGCTTGCTTTCAGCGACGGTGGAACTCGTAAGATACAGAAAGGAGATAAACGGGACAGAGCTGCATTTCTTTGATTTTGGAACAAAGAAGGAGATAGCAAGTACTTTTGTAAAAAAGAATGGTCCGATTCAATTCCATGTGGATCAAATAGATAATGCTACTAATGCAAAATTTACAGCTTACGATCCCGCGAATATTTCAGACTATAATGCGATAGAGAGTGATGCTTCAATTAGCGCCGCTGCGTATATGAGTACTCCCTGGAATGTGGACTTTACTATTCAAAATCCGGGGCTGACTGACATATATGCCGTCTTATGGTCCTGCCCCGGCATTAGTATAAGTGTATTGCCGACATCACAACCCGAAGCCTCTACGGGAGAATCACAAATCGATCCTGACTATACCAATCGGGCAAGAATTACGCTGAATTACGCAAATAACTGGCAGGCATCATTTGTCAATCAGCCCACAGTGGGAACCGGTACAGACGGCAAAAAGTACACTTATACTTACGGACTCCGTGAAGTGAGCTGCTCGGGCGGATTTGAAATTGCCGGCTATTCCTCTTCCGGAACGCCGATTGCCATGAGTACGGAAGAAGGTTACGAAGACGCAACAGTTGAACTGAATAAAGGAACATCTGTCACGGTCGGTAACAAGGTCAAAACGAAGGATGTGGAGATAACAAAGCACTGGGAAGGTCTCGACAACGTTACTGTTTATAACCATGACGGTGGAAACCAGCCGATCTTGCAGAATAATCTGCGTATTTATGTCGAACTGCAGCGTTTCTTCCCTGACGGAACCCTGGATACTTCTTTTGACGGAAGCCAGTATATTGGCTCTATGTATGGCTATAGCAGACCTGAAATAGGAGTGAATGGTCACGAAATCGGTCACGAAACTACGGAGGCTACCCCCGAGACTTCGACAGACACCTGGAAAGCTGTCTGGGAGCAGCTGCCTGCTGCCGGTAAGAACAGCTCGAATGAGTATGTTGAGTATACCTATAAAGTAAAGGAAACGAATGTAGTACTGAGTAATGCTGTTGACTCGTCTGATCCGTTCGTTGTGGCAAACGGCAATGTAAATTCCTCTATTGGAGGTGAAAATCAGCGGTCTGTGAAGACTCTGTTCACAAGTACAGTGACCAATGACGGTACAACAATTGTCAACACCTTTACTCCGACAAGTATTCGTGTCAACAAAGTATGGAAAAACGGAGAAGAAATTAACTGGCCGGATGACATACAGAGTGTTACGGTACAACTTTTTGCTCAGAGGCAAGGAGGTGAGAAGGTAGCCATTAAGAAGGATGCTGGCACTTACTGGACGCTGGATATCACTAAAAACAGCAGACAGAGTGAGCGTACCTTTGAAAATCTGCCGGCGAAAGATACAGAGGGCAACGATATTACATATACTGTCGAAGAGATCAAAATGACCAAGGCAGATGGTACTGTCGTAGAACTTTCGGATGGCATGATAGGCGAGTGGTCTGTTACAAACGGTGAAGTAACCGGCGGAGTTGCTACTGTAACAAACGAAAAGCTTAAGAACTTTGAGTTTACCAAGATATGGAAAACAGTAGAAGACGAGATTGAGGAATCGTGGCCTGAAGGAAAGACAATCACGATTTTGCTCGGAACACAGAAGGGCGGAGTCGAAGAATTTGTATTAGATTCATCAGGAGGAAGCAAGGATTCTTATACCTGGACAGCAACTAAGAATGATGATGATAATACATACACATTCAAAATTAAGGGTCTGCCGGCAATAGATACTGCAAGCGGAGAAGAGCTTGTGTATTATGTGAAGGAAGTGCCGGTTGACGGGTACAAAGAACCGGAATATGGAATGGCACAGACTGTGACCGGTGAAGGCGGAGTTCAGACGACAACTGTTGTGAGCAAGCCTGATAATACAGACAGGGCTTTTGATAAGCAGTATATTACTAACCGACCTGAATCAGCAGTTTCATTGCCGTCGACAGGCGGAAGAGGCACCTTGGGTATTTATCTGGCCGGTGTTACAATGCTTCTATCGGCAGGACTGCTTTATCTGATGAGCCGTTTTCGCAGATTGGCCTGACCTACAGAAAAAATCACAGAAACAATATTCGGGAGTTCCGTAAGGGACTCCCGAATTGCTTTTCAATGAATAAAATTAAATAGCAAACATGCAAATTTGTTTAGGATTAAAAATCTATACGGTATAGCATTCGCATAATTACGAATTAAACTGTAAGGGAAGAAATTTTTGGTATCAAAAAATAATTAAGAGTTAACAATTGAGAAAGTATGAGTCATAGACAGGAAAGGTGATAAATGTATTACAAAATTTTAAATAAAACTTGAATACACAGTCCGATTAAATTATATTAATTAAGTGACAACAGGTATACTTCATTTATAATGTCTAACTATATAAATAATAGAGATAGGTATCTTTTTAAGTATATTTCGGGGGTTTAAATCTTATTCGGCTGTGTATTAACCGAATTCCTAATCAAATTGTAAGGGGGAACAATTTATGGCATCCAAAAGAAATGATAATGCCAGGGAAAAACTGTCTGCAACTCTTTTCCATAGTAATTGGATGAAGGTTGTCACTGTTATGTCCTGTCTGATAGTGTTTGTCACGACATATGCATTGGTTCTGCCTGCCATCACGATGAGCAGCCAGGACGCGAAATGCGGTTTTGAGGAACACACGCATACGGCGGAATGCTATGACGCAGAGAACAATTTTGTCTGCGGGCTGACAGAGCACATCCATACACTGGCCTGCTATTCTGACCAGTATGCGGATATTGAGAACTGGGATGAGTGGTTCGCCGATATTCCGGAACTTACCGGGGACCGCAACGCCGACATTGTCGCCGTTGCCGCAAGCCAGGTGGGATATCAAGAGAGTGACAGCAATTACCTTGTGACCGATGATGACCGGACACAGGGCTATACGCGTTACGGCCATTGGTACGGCGATGTGATCGACGGCAGCGGAGAAAGACTGCCGAACGGTCTCAGCGAGTATGCCTACGCAGACTGGGATGCCATCTTTGTATCGTTCGTTCTTGACCGGGCGGGCGTAAGCGAGTTCGGAAGCGATATCGACGCCGGCAACTGGGCCGGTGCCCTTGTCGGCTCCGAGCTTTATGCCGATGCGGCTGATTACACGCCGAAGGCGGGCGATCTGATCTTTTTTACGCCGGAGGCAGGCTCTAAAGTGCAGGTGGGTATTATCACCGATGTCAATAAAGGCTTCCTCGGGATCTTCGGAAACAGGATCCATTCGTTCTCTGTAATCATCGGGAACTCCGACAATTCAGTCGAGGAGATCAGAGTAGCTGTCGACCGGAAAAAGGATGACGATATAACATTTGAAACGATCCACGGCTACGGCGTTATTCCGTCCGGAGAAACAGCGGCGGATTATTCCGTGAGCGAAGAAACAGCCGACAGTGCGACAGCCGGTCCGGATGCGGACCGGGTCCTGCCTGCCGACGAGGCAGCAGAACAGGCGGCTGACGAAATCGGCCAGCCTGATCAGACAGCCGTTCCGGAAAATGGGAACGCCGGAGCTCCGGTGCCGGCAGAAGGGGAGAACTCTGCCACAGGGCAGGCAGTCGTACCGGCGGACGAGAGCGCAGCAGGTCAGCCATCAGTGCCTGCTGATGAGAGTGCGGCAGTTCAGCCATCAGTGCCTGCTGACGAGAGCGCAGCAGGTCAGCCATCAGTGCCGTCCGATGAGAGTATAGCAGTCCGGCCCGCAGTTACGTCCGGTGAGAGTACAGCGGAACAATCTGCAGCGCCGGCTGATGAGAGCACAGCAGGCCAGCCGGCAGTACCTGCCGATAAGAGCGTTGCAGATGAGGCTGCAGAAGAGAGCACTGCGGGGCAGGAGAAGGCTCCTGCCGATGAGTCCGCTTCGGAAGGGGCTGTTATCGGAGCACAGGATGCAGGGGAGCAGGATGAGGTTTTCGCCCCGAGCATTGCGGAAGACACAGAGCATATCATCGGCAAGAGTGAGGATGATCTCGATCCGGCCGGAGTTACAGAGAGCGATGGCGTTGCCGTCTCCGTGGTTGAATATCATCATACCGACGACGGCTCAGCCGTTATCATGAACTGGCAGGCGGCAGCGCAGCTAAAGGGAGATGTTCTCCCGGCAGGTGCGGTCATCCGTATTGATACTTCTACCGGAAAGAACCATGCCATGACGGCTGCACAGGCCAGGTCCTGGGGCGGCAGCGCGGTAGTCTGCGGCGAGAATACAGTACTGGTCGGCAATGACAACTATGAGCTCACCTTCATCGGTGATAACGGGAACCTTTATACATGGTCTGACGTACAGGGCATATCAGATGAAGCCGTTGTGGCATTCACCGGCATCCATGTAAAGGTGCTCAATGATGTGGCAGCCGCTGCGGGAAATAATTCGGTGGAGCTTTCATTCGAGACGACTGCAAAGATCGCAGATGCGAATGCGGGCCTGAATTATTATGTCACCAGAGTCAGTGTCGACGGCAGGATGGGCACGGAAACATTCATATACAAAAACGGAGAGGCTGTGCCGGTCGATCAGGACAAGGTGCTGCAGGATGCCGGGCTGAACAATGATCCGGATGCGAAGGAACTTACTGTCAGAAAGAGTGATTACGCTGTAACGATGTCTTACGGACCTGAAGCAGAGATTCCGGAAGGCGCCAAGCTGTATGTGAAGGAGATCAGGAAGGGCACGGAAGAATACAGCGCATACATAGAAGAAGCGAAGGCTGCACTCGGCATAAACGGCATCGATGAGGCAGAGCTTCTGGGAAGATTCTTCGACATTAAGATCATGACGAAGGACGGCGAGTTTGAACCCAAGGCTCCGGTAAATGTGAATATCGAATACAGGGATGCGATCGAGACAGAGGATGCCTCCTATGTCAGTGCTGTCCATTTTTCCGAAGACGGAACGGAGAGCATTCCGGTTGACACGACCGATATTTCCACCGACGGGGATGAGATGGCAATGGTAAAGGCGGTGGAGTTCAGTGCGGAATCTTTCTCGGTTTATGGCGTGGTCTATACGGTGGACTTCACTTATAAGGGGAGGACATGGAACTTCCCGGGACGCGGAAGCTATAACGTTAATGAGATCCTTAGGGTCATCGGGATTGACGTTCCTGACAAGGGCGTCGAAAACCTCATGCTCTCGCTTGTCAAGGGCGACAGCGTAGATGGGGCTCTTTATCTTACGGAAGAAGAGGACGGTCTGCATATTAACAGCGACAACCCGTTCAGCAGCACTTACGTGCTCTCGTTCGATATTGGCAATACGCATTACAGCCTCACCGTTACAGATGCTTCCCAGACCACAAATCTGAATGACCTGGTGACGAATTTCCAGATTTCCGGTGCAGAGCCGAACGGGGACGGCACATATACCGTAAAGCCGGGCAGGCAGTATTCAATGGATATAACATTTGCGGAGTCGGAATCGACATTCCAGTTCAGTGACAACAAAATGACCCTGCAGATACCGGCCGGTCTGGAACTGAAGACTATCAACAGCCCGTTCAGCATTACGGTGAATTACCTGGGAAATAATATAGTGATCCCGGGCAATTTGGCTACGATAGAAGGCGGAAACCTTTGTATTCAGCTCGATACAGCGGATCCGAATTACAGCAAGCTGGCGGCTATAACGACTGCACAGATCAAGGTGCATGCGACCGGAGAGTTTACAAAGACCGGTTCCGAACATGAGATTATTATACCCGGCGGAGGCACCTATCATGTTGACGAGTCTCCTGATGTAAGCATTACGAAGAGCGCAAGGATTACAGATTTTGATAACGGAAAGATCGAGTATACACTGAAGCTGACATCCAAGGGCAGCAATAACGGTGTCAAGGTGACAGATATTTTGGAAGGGACCGCACTGACAGGGTATGAAACGTCCAGTGTTAAGCTTTACAGGAACGGTGCGGAAGTCAGCGGCTGTTCTACTACTTTCGGAAATGGAGGGAAGTCATTTGAACTGCAGACGCCGGCGCTCGAAGACGGAGAATATGAAATCAGGTACACCGTAAACCTGAATAAACAAGGACTGACCCAGGACGGCAACGGTTACGGAACCCCGAATGACACCAAGAACACGGCAGAAGTACCGGGAAAGCCTCCTGCAACGCATAGCTTTAATCATATCGTAGATCAGCACAGTGCGTCTAAGAGCGCAGGGAACTCTGAGTCAAACGAAACCGGAACACAGTCGAAAACTTCCTGGACGATTACAGCATATACGGCTCCTCTTATTACGGACGGCCAGCTGACAACGGTAACAGATCATATTAAGACACCGGATGTTAATTATGATACAAGCGAAGATATTCAGGTCAGGATAACAGACGTAGCGACCAATACAGTAGTCGCCACAGTTCCCTTATCCTGGAATAGTGTTCAGCATACGGCAGACAGATGGTCTTATGACATATCTCAGTTGCCGGGTTACCCTAATGCAGGCAAATACTGGAGATATGACATTACTTATAAGACCGTAACCGATATGAGCCACGCGACCCATTCAAAGGAGATCAAGAACGAAGGCGGTCCGGAAAATGATCAGCACGAAGCTACAGGTACGGCTGTTGTTCCTGAAGTGAATCGAACGGGAATCGAAAAGAGCGTCAGTCGCGTTGACGGAGATGAGGTTACCTGGAGAATCAAATTAACAATTCCCGCAGCAGGAGTAAATGGTCCGGAAGCAAAGGTGATTGAACATCTTCCTTCCTACGGTAACGGTCAGTATAGAGACACATATGTAGATGGAAGTTACAGCCTCGTTTCAGGATATAGCGGACTGGGTACGCCGACAATTACGCCGCATGATAACGGAGATGTGGAGTTCAAATGGGCAAGTTTCCCGGCATCTGATGCCAGACAAACGGTCATATTCACTTTTAAAACCAAATACGATCCGGATTGGATTGCTGATGAAGACGCAACAAGAAGGCATCAAAATGATGCGGAATTTAATAGAGACCACAGTTGGGCACATGTAGACTATTCAGAACCGATCTTGAAGAAGGAAGGCAGCAAATACATCGTCGAGAACGGAGAAATCTATTTTGATTTTGATATCAAGACGAACAAGATTTCCGAGAGCAGTTTCGGAGAGGATGGAACCGGGACTATTGAGTTCACCGATCAGTATGACAATCATCTGGAATATGTGACCGGAAGTGCCAGAGTGTTTGGCGGCGACGAGGAGTACAATATTAATCTGTCCGATGGTACCGCTTTACCGGATAGTGCAATTGATACGAGTGTTGAGAACACGATAAAATTGACTCTTAATAAGGACATGCTGCCTAAGAAGCAGGGACAGCTTCCGGACGGTACATGGGGCTCTACCGGAGAACTGTGTTCTTATTACAGGCTCCATTATCGGATGAAAGTGAAAAATGTTGATATACTTACATCTGAAGCGCTCCAGCAGAACTCACTTACTGTTAAGATGGGGAACACTGTTACATTTAACAATGAAACCCAAAAGACAACAGTAGAGTACACACCGAATGTACTGGACAAGTGGCAGTCAGCGAATCTGAATGCCGATACGGCAAATCACAACGGTAAGGTTCAGTTCACAGTCCATGTGAATGAAGCACAGGTTGACCTTGAGGAAGGGGATGTATTAAAACTAGAAGATACGCTTGACAACATCAGTACCGCTTATCAGGATATTCAGATTTCGTTCCCGAAAGGTAATTATACGCCGGGTGACAAGACAACCACTGTTGAAGGCGTAGACGGACCGGTAGATCTTCCATACTTTAATATGAAGGATGACAAGATTACTTTCTATCTGCCGGATGGCGTTGATACTGTAATTACTTATTGGGCTAAACCGACAGGAGAAGTCAGCTCCGACGGAAAGATTCATTATACAAATACAGCGAAACTGAAGGACTATGAGAAGAAGGTCGAGGAAAGCGCAGACTTTTCAGGTGAAGCTGTAGGTCTGGCTACTCAGTACGGTGTCAATCTGTATAAAGCCGACGGATATGTAA